>NZ_RZSL01000622.1:0-3361 GCF_003997355.1 Mesorhizobium sp. M1E.F.Ca.ET.041.01.1.1
GTTGGCGGCGGCGCCGAAGTCCGACATTGCGGCCGCCCATCGCCTCGCCGAGGCTGTCGCCGGTCGCGACCAGGCGATCCAATTCGATATCTTCAATCGGCGAGCGCTCGATCTCTTGTCGGCGGCGGCCAGCAAAGCAGCTTTAGCCGGCGATCTCGCCAGGGCCAAAACGCTGTCCGAGGCTTGGCATGAGGCGCTGAACACGATATCTGAGGCCGAGACCTACAATCTCGACAAGAAGCAGCACGCCCTGACCATGATCGACCGCCTGAAGTCTGTGATGCGAATGTGACGGCTTTTTTTGATGCATGCCGTTGCCCACTTTTGGGCGGCATGCATCGGCCTCGGGATGGCAATCGCCATGCCGATAGGATATCCACCGCCACAACTCACATTCAGACATTCATGACGGTTCATTCATGTCACGCGACACATTCTACATCACGACCGCGATCTCCTACCCGAACGGCAAGCCGCATATCGGCCATGCCTACGAACTGATCGCCACCGACGCGCTTGCCCGCTTCCAGCGGCTCGACGGCAAGGAGGTCTACTTCCTCACCGGTACCGACGAGCACGGCATCAAGATGCTGCAGACGGCGCGGAAGGAAGGTATCGCGCCGCGCGAGCTCGCCGACCGCAACGCTGCCGAGTTCAAACGCATGGCGACGGCGCTCAACGCCTCCAACGACGATTTCATCCGCACCACCGAGGAGCGGCACTATGCGTCCTCGCAGGCGATCTGGAAGGCGATGGCCGCCAATGGCGACATCTACAAGGGCGGCTATGCCGGCTGGTATTCGGTGCGCGACGAAGCCTATTATGGCGAGGAAGAGACCGAGGTCCGCGCCGACGATATCCGCTACGGGCCACAAGGTACGCCCGTCGAGTGGGTCGAGGAGGAGAGCTATTTCTTCCGGCTTTCGGCCTATCAGGACAAACTGATCGCGCTTTACGAAAGCCAACCCGATTTCATCGGTCCGGCCGAGCGCCGCAACGAGGTGATGCGCTTCGTCAAATCGGGGCTGAAGGACCTGTCGATCTCGCGCACCACCTTCGACTGGGGCGTGCCGGTGCCCGGCGACGAGAAGCATGTGATGTATGTGTGGGTCGACGCCCTGACAAACTACATAACCGGCGTCGGCTATCCCGATGAAAATGCTGAGAAATGGCGTTTCTGGCCTGCGGATGCGCACATCATCGGCAAGGACATCGTACGCTTCCACGCCATCTACTGGCCGGCCTTCCTGATGTCGGCGGGGATTCCGTTGCCGAAGCGCGTCTTCGGTCATGGCTTCCTGTTCAACCGCGGCGAGAAGATGTCGAAGTCGGTCGGCAACGTCATCGACCCGTTCACCATGGCGGAGCACTATGGCGTCGACCAGGTGCGCTATTTCTTCCTGCGCGAGGTACCGTTCGGCCAGGACGGCAACTACAGCCACGAAGCGATCGTCAACCGCACCAACGCCGATCTCGCCAACGGCCTCGGCAATCTGGCGCAACGCTCGCTGTCGATGATCGCCAAGAACTGCGGAGGCGCGGTGCCGAAGCGCGGCGAACTGGCCGAAGCCGACCGGGCAATCCTCGACCAGGCGGTGGAGGCGCTTGAGGTCGCGCGCAAGGCGATGGCGGAGCAGGGGATCCATCTGGCGCTGGCGGCGATCTTCAGCGTGGTGGCCGAAGCCGATCGTTATTTCGCTTCCCAGGAGCCCTGGGCGCTGCGGAAAACCGATCCGGAGCGAATGGAGACGGTGCTGTGGACGACCGCTGAAGTCGTCCGGCGGGTGACGGTGCTTTGCCAGCCCTTCATTCCCGGATCGGCCGCGAAGCTGCTCGACCTGCTGGCCGTGCCGGCGGACAAGCGCAATTTCGAGCACGTCCACGCCGACCATGCGCTCGTGCCCGGCACGGCCTTGCCGGCGCCCGAGGGCGTATTTCCGCGTTATGTCGAGCAGGACACCAAAGCCTGATGCTCGTCGACAGCCACTGCCACCTCGACTTTCCGGACTTCGCCGAGGAACGGGCGGCTATCGTCGCCCGCGCCCTGGCGGCCGGCATCGGCCGCATGGTGACGATCTCAACGCGTGTGAAGCGCTTTCAGCAAATCCTTGAAATCGCTGAAACTTTCAACGAGGTCTATTGCTCGGTCGGCACTCATCCTCACCAGGCGGCGGAAGAACTCGACGTGACCGCCGACGAGCTGGTGCGGCTTTCCAGCCACCCCAAGGTGGTGGCGATCGGCGAAGCCGGCCTAGACTATTTCTATGACCACGCGCCGCGGGAGGCGCAGGCGCAAGGGTTCCGCACCCACATCGCCGCCGCGCGTCGGACCGGGCTGCCGCTGGTCATCCATTCGCGCGATGCCGACGACGACATGGCGGCGATCCTCGAGGACGAGACAGGGAAGGGCGCCTTCCCCTTCATTCTGCATTGTTTTTCGTCCGGTCGCAGGCTGGCCGAAGTCGGCGTTACGCTGGGCGGATACGTCTCTTTCTCGGGCATCCTGACCTTCAAGAACTCGACCGAGCTGCGCGCCATCGCCGCCGACGTCCCGCACGACCGTCTATTGGTCGAAACAGACGCGCCTTACCTTGCGCCTGTCCCGCATCGCGGCAAGCGCAACGAGCCCGCCTTTGTCACGAACACGGCAAAGGTGCTCGCCGAAACCATCGGCGTCAGCGAGGCCGAGATCGCCGACATCACCACCGAAAACGTGTTCCGGCTGTTCACCAAGATGCCGCGCCCGGACATGGCGGGCGCCTGAGAGATGAGCGACCGGCTGCGCCTCACCATTCTCGGCTGCGGCTCGTCGCCCGGCACGCCGCGCATCACCGGCGACTGGGGCAATTGCGATCCGAACAATCCAAAGAACCGCCGTATGCGCGCGGCGGCCCTTGTCGAGCGGATTGCCGCCGGTGGCGGCCGCACGACGGTCGTCATCGACACCGGTCCGGACTTCCGCGAGCAGATGTTGCTCGCCTCGGTCAGGCGCATTGACGCTGTCGTCTATACACATCCGCATGCCGATCATATCCACGGCATCGACGACTTGCGCGGCTATGTGCACGAGCAGCGGCACCGTATCGATATCCATGCCGACGAGCCGACGATGGGGCGGCTGCGCCAGGCGTTCGACTATTGCTTCGACACGCCGCCCGGCAGTTCCTATCCGCCGATCGTCAAGCCGCATCTCATCAACCACGCCAGGCCAGTGGTAATCGAGGGCGAGGGGGGTCCCCTCACCCTTGAGCCGCTGCCGCAGATTCACGGCGATATCATCTCGTTGGGCTTTCGCGTCGGCGGCCTCGCCTATTGCCCTGATATCAGCGATTTCCCGGCTGCCACCGCGGAACGGCTGCGC
>NZ_RZSL01000623.1:0-3352 GCF_003997355.1 Mesorhizobium sp. M1E.F.Ca.ET.041.01.1.1
CCGCCGTCGCCGCGCCGCGCGAGACGGCCTCCAGCTTCTCCAGCACCGCCGAGACGTGGTGATCGACCGTCTTCGGCGAGATGGTCAGATGCGCCGCGATCTTCTTGTTGGAGAAGCCGCGCTCGATCAGTTGCAGCACCTCCATCTGGCGTTGCGTGAGGCCCGCTTGATTGGCGCGCGTCGCCTGCCTTGGCCCTCTCGCGATATGGCTGACGCCGCTTTGCCGCATCATGCCGCGCACATGCTGCGCCACCGGCCTTGCGCCAAGCGCTTCAAGAATGTCGAGCGCCTCGCGCAGCGCCGCCTCGTTGCCTTGCAGCAAGGCGAGCGCGCGCTCGAAGGGAGCGTCCGTCCCTGCCCAGAACGCCGCGGCGCCGCGCCAGTCTCCGGCAAGCAGAAGGCGATGCGGCTCGGCCATGCCAATGGTCTCGCCGGGATCGCTGTCGGGCGACAGCAATTGCCGCCAGATCGCCAATTCGCCGAACACCGCCCGCGTCGGCGACTGGCTTTCGGCGAGGTCGATCAGGCGGAGCGCCTCGTCCGGATCGCCTTGCCCGAGCCATGCGAGCTCCGCCATCACCGCCGCGTAAGGCACCAGCCGCTGCAGCTCCATGCCCTTGTCCAGGAAGCTTGTCATCTCGTCCAGCACCGGCTCGGCCGATGGATCACCCCGCCTGATGCGCAGCCTTGCCAGCGCCACCAGCGAGGGGTAGCGCACCAGCGCGGTCGCTGCCTCGTCGTCGATGACGTCATGCGCTATCGCCGCCGCGTCGTTCCACAGGCCGCGCCGCAGCAGCAACTGCGCCTGAACGCCGCGCATGTAGTCGCGCCAGGTCGCCAGATCGTTCTCGACGCAATAGGCGATGCCGCGTTCGAGGAAGGCTTCCGCCTCGTCGAAGCTGAGCCGGTTCATCTCGACGCAGGCGCAATTGGTGAAGGCGCGGGCCGCATGCTCCTGGAAATTCCCCGCAAGGGCGATTCCCAGGCTGCGGGCGAGATCGCGTCGCCCTTTGGCGAAATCCAGCCATTGCCCGGCGGCGCCGACATTGTTGAGTGCGTGACACAGGATGTCCGGCCGGTTCAGCCGCTCCGCCAGCGCGATCGCCTTGCCACCCAGCGAAAGCGTCTCGTCGAGCCTTTCGGCCAGCATCGCCAGTTGGGAAAGGTTCGAGTAAGCCATGGCAAGCTCGGGACTGTCGGGCGCCGTTTCCAGAAGCTCGACGGCCTGCGACCCGAACCGGTCCGCCGCCTCGCGGTCGCCGAGCAGGTAGGCGAAGCGTGACAGGCATCTGAGGCTGTCGCCTTCCTTCAGCCTGTCGCCCAACGCTTGCTGCAGCCGGCGCGCCTCACGCTGCGCCTCCATGGCCGCGTTGATGCGGCCGATGAGATGGCATTCGAAGGTATGGCCTTCGTGCAGCGCGGCCCGGCTTTCCATCGGCAGGCCATCGCAATACCGCAGGGCGACCTCGTAATGGCCGGCGGCATCGCGATGCGCGCCGACGCGGGAAGCCTCGCGCGCGGCAAGCGGCGCAAGCTCGCGCACCGCCTCCAGGTTCTGCGCCTCCACCGCGTGATGCACCAGCCTTGCGGTGGCCACATCGGGGTTTTCCTGCAGTGCTGTCAGCGCGCGCTGGTTGTACTCGCGCCGTCGGCTCGGCGTCAGCGCCATCTCGATGGCCCGGCGAGCGATCTCGTGCCGGAAGGCGTAGCCGTCGCCGAAATCCTCGAGCAGGCCTTGGCTGACGCATTCGGCGAGCTGACCGGCGGCGGCGATCCCGCACAGGCCCTGCAGTGCCCAGGCGTCGGCGCGGCGCGGAAACACGGACACCGCGTCGAGCATCGAGCGGGCGCCGGGCGACAGCCGCTCCGCCCGGGCCAGCACCGCGTCGCGTACGCTGGCCGGCAGCGCGCTGTCGCTTTCGGCGGCAAGCAGTTCGGCGACGAAGAAGGCATTGCCGGCGGTGGCCCGGTAGATCGCTTCGCCCTCGCGACCGGCCTGTTCCGCGAGCGACAACACGGCGGCCTCACTGAGCAGCGGCACCTCGATACGCGTGACATTGCTGGCCGGGATCTCGCCGAGCGCCCGGCGCACGCGCATCTGCCCCTCGCTGCGGTCGGTGCGCGCCGTGACCAGAAGCAAAATGTGGGTGTTTGCAATGCGCCGGCCGAGGAAGCGGACGAAATCGAGCGTAGCGTCATCCGCCCAATGCAGGTCCTCGATGACGAGCAGGCTCGGACCCTTCGCCTCGAAGACGTCGAGCGCATCGGAAAACAGCGGCAGCCGCTGCCCCTGCCGGGCGTCGATCGCCCGCGGCAATTCCCATTGCGCCTCGCGGGCGAGGTCGTAGAGCGGCCCGAGCGGATCCGGGATCGACAGGTCCTCGCAGGCGCTGCGAAGCAGCGTCACGCCTTGCCCGACATGACCGACGAAGGCCTCGACCAGCGCCGTCTTGCCGGCGCCGGCCTCGCCTGACAGCGCCGCGACGCGGCCGCGGCCCTGCATCGCATCCGCCACAAGGGCCTCCAGTTGCCGCAGTTGCGTCTGCCTTTCCAGAAGCATTCTCGTTTCTCTCGCAAAGTCAGGATTTCACCGCGGCGGGTGCCGCCTCGATAGTCCGGATGAGCGCGCCATAATGTGACCTTCCACACATTATGGTGCCTCTCTCCACAAATAACGCCCCTAATGTGGGGAATCGTCCCGCCCAATATGGGGAAAGGTTCCGATGCGCGGCTTTTGCGAGCGTGGTTTTAGTGCGGCCGCGCTCGAACCGAGCGTGATTCAATCACCAAAGGAAAACCAATCATGCCTCGCTATCTGGTTGAACGGACATTTCCCGATGGGCTCAACGTGCCGATGAACGATGCCGGCGCGACGGCCATGGGCGGCGTCATCGCCCGCAACGCCGAAAAGGGCGTGACCTGGGTGCAGTCCTTCGTCTCGCCCGACAAGTCGAAGAGCTTCTGCATCTACGACGCCCCCTCGCCCGAGGCGATCCGCAGCACCGCGCAGAAGAATTCGCTTCCCGTCGACAAGATCACGGAGGTGCGGGTCCTCGACCCCTACTTTTATCGCTGATCAAGCGGACGATGCGCTTCAGATCATCCCTGCCGGTGGCGGACCTGATGGCGTGCCGGACGGCGAGGGAGTATCCGCCCCGGCGCATATCCTCGCGCCACGGCGCGGCATCATCCAGCGGGCCGTGGCGGCGCTGCTTTCGCCTCTGCGAAACCGGCGCCGCCGATTGCCCCCGCGGGACGATTATCTGAGACGCGATATCGGCCTCGAGGAGCGCGAGATGCCGCGCGAATACTGGGAATATTGGTGGCATCACCGTTGATGCAGCCCCTTCCC
>NZ_RZSL01000624.1:0-3337 GCF_003997355.1 Mesorhizobium sp. M1E.F.Ca.ET.041.01.1.1
GTCTTGCGCATGGATATTCCTTCCATCGGTTTGGCAAACGGTCGTTTTGGGCTGACTCGGCCACCTCAACCGCCAAATGGGATCGGAAGGTGTCGCCGAGCGGGTCATTCAGTGACCATTGGATGGCGACAATGTGCGCGACACACTCAAATAACCTCACTTTCGGGAGCAATCGCTGATGGCCAGATTAACCCGTGCCGCTTATGCGCAGATGTATGGCCCGACCGTCGGCGACAAGGTGCGGCTCGCCGACACCGAGCTGTTCGTCGAGGTCGAGAAGGATTTCACCGTCCATGGCGAGGAGGTGAAGTTCGGCGGCGGCAAGGTCATCCGCGACGGCATGGGCCAGAGCCAGGTCGCGAGGGCGCAGGGCGCGGTCGATACCGTCATCACCAACGCGCTGGTCGTCGATGCCTTGGCCGGCATCGTCAAGGCCGATATCGGTCTGAAGGACGGCCGTATCGCAGCCATCGGCAAGGCCGGCAATCCCGACACTCAAGATGGCGTCACCATCATCATCGGCCCGGGCACCGAGATCATCGCCGGCGAAGGCAAGATCCTGACCGCCGGCGGCTTCGACGCGCACATCCATTTCATCTGCCCGCAGCAGATCGAGGAAGCGCTGATGAGCGGCATCACCACGATGCTGGGCGGCGGCACGGGTCCGGCGCATGGCACTTTGGCCACCACCTGCACGCCTGGCCCCTGGCACTTGGCGCGCATGATCCAGTCCTTCGATGCTTTCCCGATGAACATTGGCCTGTCCGGCAAGGGCAACGCATCCCGGCCGGCGGCGCTCGAGGAAATGGTGCTTGCCGGTGCCTGCTCGCTGAAGCTGCACGAGGACTGGGGCACGACGCCTGCCGCGATCGACTGCTGCCTGTCGGTCGCCGACGACTACGACGTGCAGGTGATGATCCACACCGACACGCTGAACGAATCGGGGTTTGTCGAGAACACGGTGGCGGCGATCAAGGGCCGCACCATCCATGCCTTCCACACCGAAGGTGCCGGTGGCGGCCATGCGCCCGACATCATCAAGGTCTGCGGCCTGCCCAACGTCATCCCGTCCTCGACCAATCCGACGCGGCCTTACACCGTCAACACGCTGGCCGAGCATCTCGACATGCTGATGGTCTGCCATCATCTGTCGCCGTCGATCCCTGAGGACATCGCCTTTGCCGAAAGCCGCATCCGCAAGGAGACGATCGCGGCCGAGGACATCCTGCACGACATCGGCGCCTTTTCGATCATCTCCTCCGACAGCCAGGCCATGGGCCGCGTGGGCGAGGTGGCGATCCGTTGCTGGCAGACAGCCGACAAGATGAAGCGCCAGCGCGGAGCGCTGCAGCAGGAAACCGGCGACAACGACAATTTCCGCGTCCGCCGATACATCGCCAAATACACGATCAACCCGGCGATCGCGCATGGCCTGTCGAAAGAGATAGGCTCGGTCGCGGTCGGAAAGCGCGCCGATCTGGTGCTGTGGAACCCTGCCTTTTTCGGCGTCAAGCCGGAGATGGTGCTGGTTGGCGGCACGATCGCGGCCGCACCCATGGGCGATCCCAATGCCTCGATCCCGACACCGCAGCCGATGCACTACCGGCCTATGTTCGGCGCCTATGGCAAGGCGCTGACCAACTCCTCGGTGACCTTCGTCTCCAAGGCCGCCTTCGATGCCGGTCTGCAGGGCAGGCTGGGCGTGGACAAGGCCATGGTCGCGGTCGAGAACACGCGCGGCGGCATCGGCAAGCATTCGATGGTGCTCAACGACGCCACGCCGCATGTCGAGGTCGATCCGGAAACTTATGAGGTTCGCGCCGACGGCGAGTTGTTGACCTGCGAGCCGGCGACCGTGCTGCCGATGGCGCAGAGGTACTTTCTGTTCTGACGGCGACGTTTCCGGTGAACGGCCAAATTCCGTTGCGGCTCGAAGGTGGACCTTGCACTATGCGGTTGAGCAACTGCATAGCGGACAACCATGGCAGCAGAAATCGCCTCTCCCCACGACATCTTCCCGCATATCCGCATCGTCATGGGCATGGTGGTCGGCCTTGGCGTCACGCGGCTCCTGTCGGGCGTCGCCCGCATCGTTCAGCATCCCGGCCAGTACCGGCTCTATGCCGTGCATCTCGCCTGGGTCGGCTCGGTTCTCTTGATGCTGGTGCACTTCTGGTGGTGGGAGTTCGGACTCTACGCCATCCAGTCCTGGACCTTCGGCAAGTACCTTTTCATCATCTTCTATGCCATCACGCTCTTCCTGCTCTGCGCGCTGCTGTTTCCGGATTCGATGCTCGACTACACCAGCTATGAGGACTATTTCTATTCGCGGCGTGCCTGGTTCTTCGGCCTGCTTGGCGCCACCTATCTGCTCGATATCATAGACACGCTGCTCAAAGGCCCGGAGCATTTCGCCCGTTTCGGCAATGAATATCTGATCCGCACGCCGGTGTTCGTGGCGCTTTGCCTGGTCGCGATCCTGGTGCGCGACCGCCGCTTCCACATCGCTTTCGTCGCGGCCGCCCTCATATACCAGATATCCTTCATCCTGCGGCTCTTCGACACCATCGTCTGACTACAGCGCCGCGCGTCTTTCGGACGCGCAAAGGACGCTGTAGCACTTTGAGTTGGCGCATGATCCTTTCCGAAAATCGATTCCGATTTTCGGGGTCATGCGCATTGGGCCAACGGGATGGATAGTTTAGGGTCGGGGAGAAGGCAGGGTTCAATCATGTACAAGGCCGTCGGATCGCGAGGTTCCCGGGTCAGCCGCGTGCTTTGGATGCTCGAGGAGCTCGTGCAGCCCTACGAGTTCGTCGAGGTCAAGCTGCGCTCGCCGGAAGCCTACGCGCTCAATCCTTCCGGCAAAGTGCCGATCCTGATCGACGGCGATCTCGAGATCACGGATTCGGCCGCGATCTGCGTCTACCTGGCGGACAAGCATGGCGAGATGGGCATGGGCGCCAATCCCGGCCTCGCCGGCCGTGCCGAGATGGATTCCTGGATGCATTTCGCCCAGAGCGAGCTGGAAGCGCCGCTGTGGAACAAGCTGCGCCACCGCTTCCTGCTGCCCAAGGAGATGCGCGTCGATGTCGGCCCCGCAGCCGCGCATGATTTCGCTTCCGAAGTGAAGGCGCTCGATCGTCGGCTCGGCGACAAGCCTTTCGCGCTCGGCGATCGTTTCTCGGCCGTCGACGTGCTGCTCGGCGACATCGGCGGTTGGGCCCGCGCCGGCCGATTCCCGATCGACTCCGAACGGGTCAATGCATATTTCGATCGCGTCTTGCAGCGCCCAGCCCGCGCCCGCGCTCAGGCGAATGGAGGAGCCCTCAAATGA
>NZ_RZSL01000625.1:0-3333 GCF_003997355.1 Mesorhizobium sp. M1E.F.Ca.ET.041.01.1.1
CGTCGGCACCTTGGTCGACCAGCGCGTTGGTGGCCTCGGCTTCCTTGACCGCCAGCGACCATTCGCCGGTGAAGATCACCTGGCAGGTGATCGCCGGATCGACCGAGCGCGCGCCCAGCAGGAAGGAATTGATGTTGAGCAGAACCTGCGGGATCGGCTTGGCGGCGACGAAACCGAGCTTCTTCGACTTGGTGGCGTGGCCGGCGACGACGCCGTTGAGGTACTGGCCCATGCCGATATAGCCGAAATAGGAACCGGCGTTCATCGGGTGCTTGTCCTTGTTCCACATGCCGCCGCAATGGCGAAACTGCACGTCAGGGAACTTCGCGCACATGGCCAGCATATGCGGATCGAAGTAGCCGAACGAGGTCGGAAAGATCAGCGAGGCGCCGTCGAGATTGATCATCGATTCCATCGTCTTCTGGACGTCGACCGTTTCGGGAACATTTTCCTCCTCGACGATGGAAATGCCTTCGATGCCCTTCAGCGACGCAGCCCCTTCGGCATGCGCCTGGTTGTAGCCATAGTCGTCCTTCGGGCCGACATAGATGAAGCCGACGGTAGCGGCGGCGGCGCGCGCCGCGCGGATCGGAAAGGCTGCCGAGGCAAGGCCCAGCGCCGCTCCGGCGGCGGAGGTCTTGAGCAGATCGCGGCGGCTAAGCATGAATCTCTCGGTCATATCGAATGCTCCCCTTTCTTGGACCCGGCACGGGTCGGTTGATCTCCTGTCAAGAAAGTGCATGCAATCGCTATGCCAGTTCCGCCGCGAGGTTTTCCGTAATAAAATCAACAGATCACTTTAGAAGGCCTGCATAAAGGCAAGGCAAGTGCATGCACTTTATGCCTGAAAAATGATCAGTTTGACATAAGGGTCAAAATCTAGGCATACAGACGCGCAGCCTGAGTCGAAATCAGCCCGTGAGCCGTCCAGGTCGCGGGTCCGGATCCAAAAAACTGGACGGAGGAGACGTGTCGGGAAGGCGCTTGGTCAGGTCGGGCACGACCGTGGATCAGATGGTGAGGGCGATCGCGGACCGCATCGTCACCGGCTATCTGCGCCCTGGCGAAAGGCTCGACGAGGGCTCGCTCGCCGCCCGTTTCGACGTCTCGCGCACGCCCGTGCGGGAGGCGCTCGGCCATTTGAGCGCCATGGGCCTGGTCGAAAGGCGGCCCAACCGGGGCGCCATCGTCGCCGTGATTACGCAGGAACATCTCGCCTCGATGTTCGAGAGCATGGCCGAACTGGAAGCGATCTGCGCGCGCTTCTCGGCCGAGCGCATGACCGGCGCCGAGCGCCGTTCGCTGGAGATGGAGCATCAGGCCTCGGCGCGGCTCGTGCAGCTCGGCGCCGAGGAGGACTACGAGTTTTTCAACACCGAGTTCCACAGCAGGCTCTATCGCGGCGCGCACAATACGCATATCCACGATTTGACCGTGGCGACCCGCAGCCGCCTGGCGCCGTTCCGGCGCGCGCAGTTCATGCTGCCAGGCCGACTGGCCAAGTCCTGGCAGGAGCATGATGTGATCGTCACCGCGATCATGCGCGGCGATGCGGCGGCTGCCGGCAAGGCCGCCCGCGATCATGTGTCGATCGTCAGCGAGGCGAGCGCTGTGTTCGCGGCCGTCGACCCGATGGAACCGAAGGTCAGCCGATCCGGGCGTCGATGATCTCGACGAAGCGCGCGAAGAGCCCCGCCTGCGACTTGATTTTGAGCTTGCGATAGATGTTGCGGCGGTGGACCTTCACGGTCCCCGGCACGATCCTGAGCGCCCTGGCGATCGATTCCGTGGAATGGCCCTGAAGCACCAGGTCGACGACCTGTTTTTCGCGCGACGTCAGCGACAGGCTCTTCCAGATATGCGCGCGATCGAGCTCGTTGGCCATGGCGACAGTTTCGCCCGGCGGCGGGAGCCCAGCCTCGTCGGCGGGCAGGGCCGGCCAGCGTTGCCGGCAGAAACCGATCACCGCCGGCGCCATGTCGCGCAGCAGCCTGGCGTCGGCTGTTCCGAACGGCCCCGAGGCGCGCAGCCGCATCAGCGACAACACCAGCGCATCCTTGCCGGCCAGCGGCACGAAAAAGCCGACCTCCTCGGCGAGCCGGGTCTGGCTGTAATAGGAACGGTAGTATTCGCTGGCATAGAAGCGGTCCGGCGCCAGCTCGCGCATGCGCCAGAAACCCTCCTTGCGCTCGACCGCGGCATGGTGGAACGGGTCGAGCAGATAGGGCCCCTCCTGATAGAGCGCGACGAAGATGTGGCTTTCGGCCGGCGAGAAGGTCTCGAACAGGAGCGGCGGCCGCGCAGCTCCCCGATAGCCGAAGATCACGCAGTGATCGAAGCGCACATGCCCGCGCAGCCAGCCGACGATCGCCTTGCCGAAATGATCGCCGCCGCTCTCGCGCGTCGCGGCGATCACGGCGGCAAGCGCGTTGTAGTCGTCACTGCGGGAGACGGCCAATTCATACCCCTCTGAACGATTAAATCAGCTAAATATACCACCTGCGAGGTATATACTAGTCGCCATTGGCTCTGCTAGCGTCACGACATTGCCTCACGCTGTCGCTGGAGCCCGTGGCTTGACTGCAGTGCCCGATATCGAGTTTCGCGCGGTCACCAAGCGCTATGGCGCGGTCACCGCGGTGAGCGGCATCGACCTTGCCATCCCGCCTTCCGCTTTCGTTGCGCTGCTCGGGCCCTCCGGCTGCGGCAAGACGACCTGCCTGCGCATGATCGGCGGCTTCGAGCAGCCGAGCGAAGGCCAGGTGCTGATCCGCGGCCGCGACATGGCCGGAACGCCGCCCTACCGGCGCCCGGTCAACATGGTGTTCCAGCAATACGCGCTGTTTCCGCATCTCGATGTCGAGGAAAACATCTCGTACGGCCTGCGTCAGGCGAGGCCGCGGATGTCGTCACGCGAGATCGCCTCAAGGGCCGGCGAGGCGCTGGCCATGGTGCAGCTCGCCGGCTACGGGCGCCGCAAGATCCACGAACTCTCCGGCGGGCAGCAACAGCGCGTCGCGCTGGCCCGCGCACTGGTCAACAAGCCGGCGGTGCTTCTGCTCGACGAGCCGCTGGCGGCGCTCGACAAGAAGCTGCGCACCGACATGCAGATCGAGCTGCAGAACCTGCAGCGCGACATCGGCATCACCTTCGTGCTGGTCACCCACGACCAGGAGGAAGCGCTGTCGATGAGCGACTTCGTCTGCGTTATGAATGGCGGCCGCGTCGTCCAACTCGGCCAGCCGAGCGAGATCTATGACGAGCCGGCGGACCTGTTCGTCGCCGATTTCGTCGGCAAGACCAATCTTTTGAGCGGCAAAGTGGCGGGGCTTT
>NZ_RZSL01000626.1:0-3304 GCF_003997355.1 Mesorhizobium sp. M1E.F.Ca.ET.041.01.1.1
ACCACGTGCCGCGGCACCGGCACAGCCGCAGCCAGTTGCTGCACGCGCTGGTCGGCGTCGTGCTGGTGACGACCAAGCACGGCCGCTGGATGGTGCCGCCCGACCATGCCATGTGGATACCGGCCGGCATCGAGCATTCGGTCGAGATGCTGGGCGATGTCTCGATGCGCTCGGTCTATGTCACGCCGGACGCCATTCCCGGCCTGCCGGAGGGCTTGCGCGTCGTCGGCATCACCGGGCTCATGCACAGCCTGATCGTCGAATCGGAGAAGTTGCCGCAGGGCGGCGAGCTCGAAGGGCGCGCCGGATTGATCATGGGGCTCTTGCTGCACGAGATCCCGAACCTGCCGGAACGGCCGCTCGGTCTGCCTTTCCCGTCGGATCCGAAGCTCGCGACGCTCTGCCGGCGCTTCGTGGCGGCGCCTTCGCCGCATGCGACGATCGACGAATGGGCGGATGCCGCGGGCATGAGCCGGCGCTCGTTCACCCGCGCCTTTCAGCGTCAGACCGGGCTGTCGCTGTCGACATGGCGCCAGCAGGCCTGCCTGTTCGCGGCGTTGCCGAGGCTTGCCGACGACGAGCCGATCACCAGAGTGGCGCTTGACCTCGGCTATGACAGCGTGCCGGCCTTCATCACCATGTTCAAGCGCATGCTGGGCGCCTCGCCGCGCGGCTATATGCGCGGCGCGCGCGAGGCGGGCGAGGGGGCAAAGCGGTTAAGCGGCCCGGTCCGTGCCGAAACCGCGGTGGCTTAATCGAACAGGCTCGAGACCGATTCCTCGGTCGCCGTGCGCGAGATCGCCTCGCCCATCAGGTCGGCGATCGAGATGACGCGGATGTTGGGCGCGTCGAGCACGGCCTGGCTCGGCTGGATGGAATCGGTGATCACCAGTTCCTGCAGCTTCGAACCGGCGATGCGGGCAACCGCGCCGCCCGAGAGCACGCCATGGGTGATGTAGGCGGTGACGCTGGTCGCGCCGTTGGCGAGCAGCGCGTCGGCGGCATTGCAGAGCGTGCCGCCGGAATCGACGATGTCGTCGATCAGCAGGCAATCCTTGCCGGCGACGGCGCCGATGATGTTCATGACCTCGGATTCGCCGGGGCGCTCGCGGCGCTTGTCGACGATGGCGAGCTGCGCGTCGAAGCGTTTTGCCAGCGCGCGGGCCCGCACCACGCCGCCGATGTCTGGCGACACCACCACGACGTTGCCGAGCTGCTTGTATTTCGCCTTCACGTCGCGGGCCATCACCGGCACCGAGAACAGATTGTCGGTCGGAATATCGAAGAAGCCCTGGATCTGGCCGGCATGAAGGTCGAGCGTCAACACGCGGTCGGCGCCGGCGCGGGTGATCATGTTGGCGACGAGCTTGGCCGAGATCGGCGTGCGGCCGGAGGCGCGGCGGTCCTGCCTGGCATAGCCGAAATAAGGGATGACCGCCGTGATTCGCCTTGCGGAGGAGCGCATGAAGGCGTCCATCATGATGAGCAGTTCCATCAGATGGTCGTTAGTCGGGAAAGACGTGGACTGCAGGATGAAGACATCCTCGCCGCGCACGTTTTCCTGGATCTCGACGAAGATCTCCTGATCGGCGAAGCGCCGGACGCTGGCCTTACCCAGCGGGATGTTGAGATAGCGAGCGACCGCTTCGGCCAGCACCCTATTGGAATTGCCCGCGAAAAGCTTCATGCACCGTTCCTGGTGAAGGATGGAGAGACCAAACAGACTCTCATGAGCCTTTTATGCGGGCTTTTAGCGGCCCGCGCCGGTATTGCAAGCCTCGTGATCGGGAATCCTTCGACAAGGCGCAACAAAGGCTGTCGGCATCGCAAGCCGGCAACACAATAGGGCGCCCTAGCCGGCGCCACCGCTGCCCAGCCAGGCGGTGAACTGGTCGATCGTCTGGTCGGCGATCGCCTGCATGGTCGCGGGAGCAACGGCCGGCCAGCCCTCGGTGCTGCCGACCGAAGGCGACTTCTGCTGGCCATTGATGCGGTGCAGGCGGTTGCCCGAGGGGTCGTAGACGTCCCAGACGTAGATGACGGTCGTGTCCTTGCCTTCGGACATCGTCGAAAAATAGCCTTTCAGCACATGCGTTGCCGTCTGGTCGGTGCTGCCGACAAGCGTCACGCCGCGCTGCCTGGCGCGCGTCTGCAGCTCCGCTGTCAGTGGTGCCGCGGCTTCCACCGAGGCGCCGACGATCGGCGCGACCTGCAGCCGGGTCTTGGCGATGGCGGCTGTCTGAGCGGGGGTAGCGGGCGCCGAAGCCGTCGCTGTCGCCGCAGGGGCTGGCGCGGTCGTCGTCGGCGATGTGGTGGCCGATGTGCCCGGGGTGGTCGGCAAAGTCTGAGCCGAACTCGCCGGCGGGGTGACGGCCGAAGGATCGAGGACGTCCTTGGCGTTGGTGCAAGCGGTGAGCGCCAGCGCCGCGAGCAATGACACGGTCGTCACCTGCGATCGTCTCATTTGCCCGAAAACTCCCTCGTGGCGACGCCCCCGCGTGAACCTACCATTATGGATTCACTGTACGATCAAGTCGAGATCATGGCGGGAGAGCGGCTTCGGCGCCGATTCCGTGGTGAGGTAGGTGCGGCCAAGGGTCATCGCCGACTCGGTCTCGGAGTCCATGATGATCATATGCGCGAACAGCGTCATGTTGGGCGCGATCGGCTCCGGATTGCCCTGGTAGAACATCGGCATATCCATCCAGGACGGCGTGAAGCGGGCGCCGACCGAATAGCCGCAGGCGTTCAGCCGGTGCTTGGTGAGATTATGCGCCTCGAGCGTGCGGGCATGCGCATCGAAGACATCGCCGAAGGTGTTGCCCGGCATCATCGCCTTTTCGACCGCAAGCAGCGCGGCGCGGGCGGCATCGAACAGTTCCTGGTGGCGCTTCGAGACCTTGCCGGTCAATGCGGTACGCATCATCGGGGCGTGGTAGTGATGGAAGACACCCGCCCATTCGAGCGTCAGCTGGTCGTTCTTGGTAAGCTTGCGGCGCCCGGCCTTATAGCGGCAAAGCAGGGCATCGGCGCCGGAGCCGATGATGTATTCGTTGGCGGGGTAGTCGCCGCCGCCGGCAAAGACGGCACCTTGCATGGCCGCCAGGATAGGCCCCTCGTCGCCGCCCTGCTTGATCAGCGGCAAGGCCGCATCCAGCGCATCGTCGGAAAGACTTGCCGCTTTTTCCGCCTTGGCGATTTCGGCCGGGCTCTTGAAGAGCCGCAGCCGGCCGACGATGCCGGAAGCATCGGCGATCTGGCCGAAGGTTTGCAACTGCTCATCCACGCGGCGGCCGTTGTAGGC
>NZ_RZSL01000627.1:0-3300 GCF_003997355.1 Mesorhizobium sp. M1E.F.Ca.ET.041.01.1.1
TGCTTCCGCTCGGAAGCGGGTTCAGCCGGCCGCGATACGCGCGGCATGCTGCGTCAGCATCAGTTCTACAAGGTCGAGCTGGTGTCGATCACCGACCAGGAGAGCTCGCTTGCCGAGCATGAGCGCATGACGCAATGCGCCGAGGAGGTGCTGAAGCGGCTCGGCCTGCCGTTCCGCACGGTGACGCTGTGCACCGGCGACATGGGTTTTGGCGCGCGCAAGACCTACGACATCGAGGTCTGGCTGCCGGGCCAGAACGCCTATCGCGAAATCTCGTCCTGCTCGGTCTGCGGCGACTTCCAGGCGCGCCGCATGGATGCCCGCTACAAGGACAAGGACGGCAAGGGCAACCGCTTTGTCCACACGCTCAACGGCTCGGGCACGGCGGTCGGCCGCGCTCTCATTGCTGTCATCGAAAACTACCAGAATGAGGATGGCAGCGTAACCATTCCTGAAGTGCTGCGGCCTTACATGGGTGGTCTCGCGAAGATCGAATCGAAATGAGTTCATGCGCATCCTGCTGACCAACGATGACGGCATCCATGCCGAGGGGCTGGCGTCGCTCGAGCGCATTGCCCGCACGCTTTCGGATGACGTCTGGGTGGTGGCGCCCGAGCAGGACCAGTCCGGCTACGCGCATTCGCTGTCGATCTCGGAACCGCTCAGGCTGAGGAAGATCGGCGAGAAGCATTTTGCCGTGCGCGGCACGCCGACCGACTGCGTCATCATGGGCACGAAGAAGATCCTGCCCGAGCCGCCGGACCTCCTCCTGTCGGGCGTCAATTCCGGCGCCAACATCGCCGACGACGTTACCTACTCGGGCACCGTCGCCGGTGCCATGGAAGGCGCGCTGCTCGGCGTGCGCTCGATCGCGGTGAGCCAGGCCTATTCCTATGTCGGCGAGGACCGCGTCGTTCCCTACGAGACGACCGAGGCGCTCGCGCCGGCGCTGCTGAAGAGGCTGGTCGCGACGCCGCTGCCGGAAGGCGTTCTGCTCAACGTCAATTTCCCGAACTGTGCGCCCGACGAGATCGAAGGCACGGTCGTCACGTCGCAGGGCAAGCTCGTGCACAGCCTGTGGGTCGACGAGCGCCGCGACGGGCGCGGACTGCCTTACTACTGGCTGCGCTTCGGCCGAGAGCCGGTCGAAGGCAAGAAGGGCACGGACCTCCACGCGCTGCGCAACCGGCTGGTGTCGGTGACCCCGCTGCAGCTCGACCTCACCGCCCATGAACTCCGCGACCAGCTTACCAAGGCATTGGCATGAACAAGGCATTGGCATGAACACGACCCTCGACGACCGCGAAGGTTTTGCCGCTTTCCTGCTTCGCCTGCGCGGCAGGGGCACGGCGCCGAAGGCGCTGATCGCCGCCTTCGAGGCGACGCCGCGGCGCGGTTTCCTGTCCGCGCAGTTCCATCCGATCGCCTGGTCGGAAGGCATGCTGCCGATCGAATGCGGGGAGGCGATCGAAGGCGCGGATCTGCAGGCGGCGGTGATCGCGGCTTTAGCCATCGAGCCGGGCAACCGCGTGCTCGAGATCGGCACCGGATCGGGCTACACTGCCGCTGTGATGTCGCGGCTCGCTGCGCGCGTGGTCACCGTCGACCGCTACAAAACCTTGACCGAACAGGCAAAGCAGCGCTTCGAGGCGCTGGGCATCAGCAATGCCATCGTGCGCCAGGCAGATGCCTCCAACGGCCTGCCCAACGAAGGCCCGTTCGACCGCATTGTCGCCTGGGCGGCCTTCGAGAGCTTGCCGCGCTTCCTGCTCGATCAATTGTCGAGCGGCGGCATCGTCATCGCGCCGATCGGCCCGGAGGAGGGCGAGCAGGTGCTGGCCAAGCTTACCAAGGTCGGCAGCCGTTTCGAGCGCGAGGACATCGGCATGGTCAGGCTGCAGCCAATCCTGCGCAGCGTCGCCGCGGTGATCTAACTGGGTTGGGATTCAGGTGAGGCCGGCCTGCAAATGCTTCCGGCCATCGTCGACCGAAGCACTCATGAGTGGCGTGGCAATTAAATTAGGGTTTCGGCCGGCGTAGGCTGGTGCTCGCGTGCCTTTCTCGACTCGAGCTAACCTGAATCTCAGCTCGCCCCAAGCGGCCCTCGAAAATGTTTTAAGAAAATTTTCGTCGGATTCTAATGGGTTAACCCCGCAGTAACATTAACGCGCTTTAATCATGGCCAATGTGTACCGGGTCTGTGCGGGTTAGTGCGATGCAATTCAATGGTTTGAAGGCAAACGGACGCAATCTGGCGCGCGGCTGCGCCATCCTCGTGATCGCCGGCGCCGCGGCCGGGTGCAGCTCGCAGGCCATGCGCTTCAACGGTGTCGACGACGTCTTCACGTCGTCCACCAACAACCAGCGCTCCATCATCAGCAAGCAGAACGCCGACCAGCCCTATCCGGGCGATATGGCCGCGCCGGCGCCGGTCGACGGCAGCCACACCCAGTCGGTGAGCCGCTCCAGCCTCGAGCCGGTGACGTCGCAGCAGTTGCCTCCGCCCTCGCAGCAGGCCGCTGCACCCGCAAAGCCGATGCGCACCGCCTCGGCCCCGGCGCTCGCGCCAGCTCCCGCCGCGCCGCATCTCGACAAGACGACCACCGGCACCGTCGCGCCGGCCGCGAAGCCGTTCAAGACCGCCGAGCCCGATGCCGTGCGCAACGCAAGTGCCGCGCCGCACGCGACCGAGATCGTGGTCCGGGAAGGCGAGACGATTTCGGGCCTCGCGCGGCAGTATCATGTGCCGGCCGATGCGATCATCAAGGTCAACGGGCTGGATGCCGGCAAGGGTATCAGGACCGGTCAGAAAATCGTCATCCCCGCCTATGCCTATTCGAGCAAGGCCGAGCCGAAGGTTGCCGACAACACCAAGCCCGCTACGCCGAAACAGCCTGCCGGAGCGCCGGAGAAGGTTGCCGTGCTGCCGCAGCAGCCGAAAGTCAAGGACGGCAAGTCGACTGCGCAGGTCGATGCATCGGCTGCCGCCAGCGGCTCGAAGAACGTCAAGCCCGCGCCGCAGATGGCCGAGGCCAAGCCGGCCGGCGCCGGGGGCACCTACACCGTCCAGCAGGGCGATTCCCTGTCTTCGATTGCCCGCAAGACCGGCGTCAGCGCCACGGCGCTCAAGCAGGCCAACGGCATGAAGGACGGCCTCTTGAAGATCGGCCAGACGCTCAAGGTCCCGGCCGGCGGCACGGTTGTCGCCGCCGCCAAGCCTGCAGCGACTGCCGCCAAGCCTGCCGTCGATCCGGTAACGACGGCGACCACGCCGCCGGCGAAGACCACGCCGTCGGAGAC
>NZ_RZSL01000628.1:0-3291 GCF_003997355.1 Mesorhizobium sp. M1E.F.Ca.ET.041.01.1.1
CGTCGACGTGGCGCTCTCCGACGGCACGGTCATCGCTGCCCGCAAGCGGGCGCCGCTCAGCAGGGGTGAGGCCGTATCCGTCAGCCTGCGGCCGGAATCGCTCAGCCTCTCCGCGCCCGGAGGCGGCAGCCTGAAGGGCATCGTCCGCAACCGGATTTTCCTCGGCTCGACCGCCGAATACGCGGTCGAGGTCCAGGGCATCGGATCACTGCTCGCCAAGGCCGATCACGTGATCGGCCAGGGCAACCTCTTCAAGCCGGGCGAACCCGTCGCCATCGGCTTTGCCGCCGGAGCGCCGCTGGCGTTTCCGCAGCCTAAGAACAACGGGACCAACCAGAGGGAAGACCAACATGTCGAAATCCTATCGTGACGGACTACCGATAAGCCCCGAGAAATTCGTCGACCAATTGATGCGCCTGAAGCGCGGCTCGATCAGCCGGCGCGACTTCCTCGGCCTCACTGGCCTTGGCGTCGCCACCGCAGTGATGGCGCGCGAGCTTGGCATCATGCCGACACCGGCCCTTGCCGCCGAAAACCTCGGCGACCGCATGTCGATCGCTACCTGGCCGAACTATCACGACCCGCAAACCTTCGAGAACTTCAAGGCCGAGACGGGCGTCGCCGTCGAGGTCAATGTCTTCGGCTCGAACGAGGAGATGCTGGCCAAGCTGCAGGCCGGCGGCTCGGGCTGGAGCCTGTTCGTGCCGACCAACTACACCATCTCGACCTATAAGAAGCTCGGCATCATCGAGCCGCTGGACATGGCAAAGCTCGGCAATTTCGATGGCTCGCAGGAGGACGCGCGCTTCACCGCCGAAGGCACGATCGACGGGACGATCTACGCCGTGCCGAAGAACTGGGGTACGACCGGCTTTGCGGTCAACACCAAGAAGCTCGCCAAGCCGATGTCGAGCTGGAAGGAGTTCTGGGACACGGCCATGGCGGAAGGCGACGGCCGCACCATGGTGCATGACTACCAGCTCACCACGATCGGCAACGCGCTGAAATACTACGGCTACTCGTTCAACTCGCTGAAGCAGGACGAACTCGCCAAGGCCGAGGAACTGCTGCTCAAGGTCAAGCCGCATCTGTTCGCGGTGTCGAGCGACTACCAGCCGTCGATGCGCTCGGGCGACGCCTGGATGACGATGTGCTGGACCAATGACGGAGCGCAGCTCCATCGCGACATTGCCGAGATCGCCTATGTGCTCGGTAAGGAAGGCGGCGAGATCTGGACCGACTTCTACGCCATCCCGAAGGATGCGCCGAACAAGCCGGCCGGCTATGCGCTGCTCAACTACCTGATGAACCCGAAGGTGGCGGTGAAGGAGCATCTGGCCAATGGCGCGCCCTCGACCGACGCGCGGGTCAACGCGCTGCTGCCGAAGGAGGTACTCGACAATCCGATCCTCTATCCGGCCGCCGACCTTTTGAAGCCGCTCGAATTCGGCGCCGCCGCGACGCTCACCGATCCGGGCCGTGCCGAGCTGATGGCGCGCTTCAAGTCGGCTTGAGACCGGCCGGCCACAAATCCGATCCAGACAAATCGACCGGCGGGCAGATGCCCGCCGGCGCCCAAACGGCTGTTTCGATGCGCGGCAATCTTGTTCGCAAAAACCTACTGACCGCGCTGCTGCTCGCTCCGGCGACGCTGTGGCTTGTTGTCTTCCTGGTCCTGCCGTTCATAGCCATCGCCATCTTCAGCGTCGGCGAGCGGGCGCCCGAGGGTGGATACCAGGCTGCGCTGACGTTCGCGCAATATGCCAATCTGCCGGCGCGGGCGACCGCGTTCTGGAACACGATGGTGCTGGCGCCGGTCGGCGCGTTCGCCTGCCTGCTCGTCGCTTACCCCGTCGCCTACTATCTGGCGCTGCGCGCGCCGCAGCGCTGGCGGTTGATCCTGCTCGCGCTGATCGTCATCCCGTTCTGGACCAGCCTTCTGATGCGCACCTATGCCTGGATGTACATCCTTGGCGGGCGCGGCATCCCGGCCCTGCTCGCCTATGTCGGGATCGAGGATCTCAGGCTGATCAACACGCCGGGCGCGGTGCTGCTCGGCATCGTCTACGGCTATCTGCCGCTGATGATCCTGCCGATCTATGTCAGCCTGGAGCGGCTTGACCGCCGGCTGCTGGAGGCGTCCGCCGATCTCGGCGCTACGCCTTTGTCCACATTCCTCGGCGTGACGCTGAGACTTTCGCTGCCCGGCGTGATGACCGGCTTCTCCCTGGTGATGATCCTGCTGCTCGGCGAATATCTGATCCCGACGCTGCTCGGCGGCGGCAAGGTGTTCTTCATCGGCAACGCGCTGGTCGACCTCTTCCTGCAGTCGCGCAACTGGCCGTTCGGATCGGCGATCGCCATCACCCTGGTGCTGGTCTCGGTGGCGGTGCTGATCGTCGCCAACCGCATCTCGACCCGGTTGTCGGGCGCACGCCGGGTGGATCTGATCTGATGCGCGCCTTCGTCGTCGCCGTCTTTGCCTTCCTTTATCTGCCGATCGCGCTGGTCGTGCTGTTCTCCTTCAATGCCGGCCAGCATGCCAGCGAGTTCACCGGCTTCTCGGTGCAATGGTACGGCAAGGCGCTGTCGAATCCGTTCCTGGTCGAGGCGCTGAAGAACAGCCTGTTCATCGCCGCTACCAGCGCGCTGCTCGCGGCCGTTTGCGGCACGGCCGCCGCGCTTGGGCTGCAACGCGTCGGCGTGCGGACACGGGCGCTGTTCGATGCGCTGCTGGGCGCCGCGATCGTGGTGCCGGGCGTCGTCATCGGCATTTCGACGCTGGTCGCGCTGGTGCAGCTCTTTGCCGTCGTCAATCCGTTCCTCGCTTCGCTGTGGCCGACCGACCAGCCGCCGCGGCTTGCGCTCGGCTATGGCTCGATCATCGCTGCACACGGCCTGTTCTCGATGGCGCTGGTGACGATGATCGTCGGCACGCGGCTCAGCAGCCTCGACCGCAACCTGGTCGAGGCGTCGAGCGACCTCTATGCCACGCCGCTGACGACGTTCCGTTCGATCGTGCTGCCGCAGATCATGCCGGCGGTGATCGCCGGCTTCCTGCTTGCCTTCACCTTCTCCTTCGACGATTTCATCATCGCCTTCTTCGTCGCCGGCGCGCAGACGACACTGCCGATCTATGTCTTTGCCTCGATCCGGCGCGGCGTGACGCCGGAGATCAATGCCGTCGCGACGATCGTGCTCGCCGCCTCGGTCCTGCTCGTCCTGCTCGCCCAGTGGCAGCTCGGCCGACGAAAGCCATCGCCTTGAAAGACAAATCCATGATTTTGAAAG
>NZ_RZSL01000629.1:0-3278 GCF_003997355.1 Mesorhizobium sp. M1E.F.Ca.ET.041.01.1.1
GCCTGGCATCATCGTCGCCGATCAGAATGTGCGCGACGGCCAATTCTATATTACCGGTCTGAGAGACCCGCTTGCCGCCGACCCGCAGTCGCTGTTGGCCGGAACGCAGGTCGATCCCGCGCGTGTTCATGCAAGCTGGCAATTCTACCAGAGCCTTGAGCCGCAGTTCGTGCTGAAGCGGCTGACGGCGTCGCTGGCGCCGCCGGATTCGGTGCGGCTTTCAGTAGTCAATGATCGCATCGTTGCCGCGGGTGAGGCCACCACTGCGTGGATCAACCGGGCGCGGGCCGCCGCCCAGCAGCTTTCAGCCGGCGGCCCGGTCTTCGACATCTCCGGGGTCCGTGATGTGAGCCCCGAGGAGCGCTGGCAGGCCTATGTGTCGCGACTGGAGACGCAGCCCGGCATCATCGTCGCCCAACAGAATGTGCGCGATGGCCAATTCTATATTACCGGCCTGAGAGACCCGCTTGCCGTCGACCCGCAGTCGCTGCTGTCGGGGACGCAGGTCGATCCCGCTCGTGTTCATGCAAGCTGGCAATTCTATCAGAGCCTTGAGCCGGTGTTCGTGTTGAAGCGGCTGACGGCGTCGCTGTATCCGACGGATAAAGTGCGACTTTCGATCGTCAATGACCGCATCGTTGCCGAGGGTGAGGCTCCCGACACCTGGATAGATCGGGCGCGCGCAGCGGCACGACAGCTTTCAGTAGGCGGACCGGAGTTCGACATCTCCAAGGTTCGTGATGTGAGCCCCGATGCACGCGCGGCGGAGCATTGGCAGTATTATGTGTCGCGACTTGAGGCCCAACCGGGGATCATCGTTGCTCAACAAACGGCGAGGGGCGGACATTTCTACATTTCCGGTCTGAGAGACCCTCTTGCCGCCGACCCGCAAGCTCTGCTGTCCGGAACGGAGGTTGATCCTGCCCGCGTTCATTCACAGTGGCAATTCTATCAGAGTCTTGATCCGAAGTTCGTGGTGAAGCGGCTGACGGCGTCGCTGTCCCCGCCGAAATCGGTTCGGCTTTCGATCGTCCAGGGTCGCATCGTTGTCGTGGGCGAGGCTCCCGCCGGCTGGATCAGCCGGGCGCAGGCCGCCGCCGACCAACTTTCGGCGGACGGAGTGGTTCTGGATGTCTCGCAGCTGCGCGAGTTGAACCTTGCAGAACTTAATCATTTGAGAGAGGCCATCCAGACGACCGATATTTTCTTCTCTTCCGGTAGAGTTGTCCCGGGACCGGAGCAGACGCCGGTGCTCGACAGATTGGCTGATCAGTTGAAGGAATTCGCCGAAAATGCCCGCAAGGCAGGCGTGACAGCGCGGTTCATGTTGACCGGCCATTCGGACACAACGGGCCGTGAGACGGCCAACGCGTCGATCAGCGCCGCCCGCGCCGAGACAGTTCGCGCGCTTCTCAACAAGCGCGGCGTCGCTCCGGAACTGCTGCTGGTTCGGGGCGCCGGCACCTTTGAGCCGGCGGTGCCCGAAAATGAAAATAGTCGAACTGGGAACTCCACCAATCGCCGGGTTTCGGTTACGGTGAACCTGGAGTAGTGCGGAGCCCAGGATGCTGCAAAAAAAGATCTGCATGTTGGGTGGGTTTGCTGTCGGAAAGACGAGCCTGGTACGCAGGTTTGTCCAAAGCATCTTCTCGGAAAACTACCTGACCACGGTTGGCGTGAAAATCGACAAGAAGAGCGTCACGTTACCGGACAAAACCGTGGACCTGATCTTGTGGGATCTGGCCGGCGAAGACGATATCGGCTCATTCCGCGTCAGCTATGTGCGAGGTGCGACCGGGCTCGTGCTTGTCGTCGATGGAACCCGGCCCGCTACTCTTGCCGTGGCGCTCACGTTGCGCGAGCGGGCCGAGGCCGAATTCGGCGCCATGCCGTTCGTATTGCTGTTCAACAAATCCGATCTGGCCGATCGGTGGGCAATATCGGATGGTGAGATTGACGAACTGAAGCAACGTGGATGGCAAATCTATCTGACAAGCGCGCTTTCGGGCGAACATGTTGATGATGCGTTTCGTCAGCTTGCTTCGATGATCGCCAAGTAGACCATGCCCAGGGTACCGAAAGAAGTCAGAAGCTGGATATACGATTTCTTCTATAATGAGCGCTCTGCCGCATATCTGAAAATTAACGCCCGGCAATACATAGTCGCGAAGGGCGGCAACACCGAACATTACGGGCTCTCGTCGCTTCGCATTGGCAAGCCCGTTGCCGATCAGCTTGAATTCATGGAAGGGCTGCTTCCTTGCCCGGAGCTTCCATATCAAATGCCCATGGTGGAACTGCCCGGCGGGCGTGTCGCGGACCTTCATCTCTTTGGCGACGGCGGCACGGTGTGGCTGCTCTTTCTCGACGCTACTCCCGAACGCGACAACCAGCAGCGGCTTCAACAGAAGGCATATGAAATGACGCTCCTGCAGGAAAGGGAGCGTCAACTCAATGCGAAGCTGCAGTCGACGAACGAGGCATTGAGGGAGAGCCAGGAGGGTTTGTCGCGCGAATACCGGCGCGCCGAATCCCTGCTCCTCAACATTCTTCCCGCATCGATCGCGGAGCGGCTGAAAGCGGACGAGCAAATTGCAGACAACCACGCAGAGGTCAGCGTGCTTTTTGCCGACATCGTCGGTTTTACGGAAAGAGCGCGGAGCGTCGGAGCCACGACGACGCTCGCTATCTTGAATTACTTCTTCAAGGCGGCGGATCTGCTCTCGGAACAACACGGCTGCGAAAAGATCAAGACCATCGGCGATTGTGTCATGGCGGTCGCCGGCCTGCCCACCGCGCGATCCGACCATGCGCAAGCCCTTGCGAACTATGCGCTTGAGCTGCGGGACGCGGCCAGGCGGGAGCGCTTCGCCGGCGAACCGCTAAGTCTCAGAATTGGAATTCACTCCGGACCGATCGTGGCGGGCGTCATAGGCAAAAGGCGGTTTGTCTATGACCTGTGGGGCGACACCGTCAATCTCGCCGCGCGCATTCAAAAGGCCGCGGAGCCTGATGAAATCCGTATTTCGGATGCAACCCACCAATTGCTCGGATCGGATTTTACTTGCGACCCGCTCGGGGAAACGGAATTGCGCGGCACCGGTCGTGTGCGAATGTGGCGGCTCCCGGCCTGATTTGCCGCTTGGCGGTGCCGACCTATTGCCGCTGGCGTGAGCTCGGCGCCGCCGGCGACGCCTGGTTCCGCACGTGGCGCATGCGCCTCCCCAACGAGCACTTGCACCACTTCGACCGCGACTCGCTGGTGGCACTGCTCGCAC
>NZ_RZSL01000062.1:0-17928 GCF_003997355.1 Mesorhizobium sp. M1E.F.Ca.ET.041.01.1.1
GCCTGGAGCCTGGCCAGCCGTTCCGGCGAGCGGCGTTTGCGGCTCGGTGCCCTGAGGTCGATGAAGCGCCCGCCGCCGATGGTTCGTTGCGCGGACGTGTCGCGCACTACATAAGCGTCGCCGGCAGCGGCGGCGATCGGGCTCTCCAGGACAATCTGGACCTTGGCCGTGCCGCCGGGTGCTATAGGCTCCTCGCCGAGAAGGACGATCCTGGCCCCGACCTCGGTCGCGGCGTGATGGAGCCGCACCGGGAACCATTGCCCGATCGGCTTTGGCTCGCTGCGCAGCACACGCAGCTCGGCGTCAATCCTGTCCGTCGGCGCATGAAGCGCGGGATCGAGGATCACATCTCCGCGTCGGATTGCCTCCTTGCTGACGCCGTCGCCGGCCAGATTGAGCGCGCAACGAGTTCCGGCGAGGCCGCGCTCGGCCACCCGGTTCTGGGCGTGGATCGAGCGAATGCGCGCGGCAAGTCCCGACGGGCTCACCACGACGCTGTCGCCGACACCGACGGAGCCTGAAAGGACGGTGCCGGTCACGACCGTGCCGATGCCGCGCAGGGTAAAGCAGCGGTCGACCGCCAATCGAAAGCGGCCCGAGGCTGAGCGCCTGGCAAAGCGCGATGCCTCTTCGAACAGCAGGCGTCGGAGGTCGTCGATGCCTTCTCCCGTGACGGCGGAAATGGGAATAACCTCAGCCTGTTCCAGGATACTGCCCGCGAGGGCGGAGCGGATGTCCGCGGCGACAGCCGCACGTCGTGAAGGATCGGCCAGATCGCATTTCGAGAGCACGACCAGCCCACGACTGACGCCAAGGAGATCGACGATCGCCAGATGCTCACGCGTCTGCGGCATGACGCCGTCGTCGGCCGCCACGACCAGCAGCACGAAATCGATGCCGCTGGCTCCGGCAACCATCGTATGCACAAAGCGCTCGTGGCCGGGAACGTCGATGAAGCCGACCACGTCCCCGCTCGGCGTCGGAAGATAGGCGAAGCCAAGATCGATCGTCATGCCCCGCGCCTTCTCTTCTTGCAGCCGATCCGTGTCGACGCCGGTCAGCGCCTGCACCAGCGCTGTCTTGCCGTGGTCGACATGTCCCGCGGTGCCGACGATCATGGCGCAGGCTCCTCGAGCGGCAACGTAGCGCGGCGTTCAGCCTCAGCGATTTCGCGCATGGTGAGAGCAGCGCGCGCCGCGTCCACGTACCGGCCTGCGATTACACTGCCGCCTGCTTGCGCGCGCAGGAGCCACGCATAGGCTTCGACAGGGTCGGCTGGAACGCCAGCCCCGAGATGGCAGGCGGCGCCGAGCATGGCCTGACCGTCCGTATCGCCGAGCAACGCGGCTCTGCGCCACCAGCGGACCGCTTCGGCAGGATCGCGCGGCATGCCGAGGGCATTGTGGCAGAGCATGCCGATACGGGTCATCGCCGATGCAATGCCCTGCGCGGCGGCAGCCAGCGCCCAACGCCGCGCTTCGGCAAAGTCAGGCTCGATCACCTCACCCTCGAGCAGCATCCAGCTCAACATGTCCTGCGCCGGTCCGTCGCCCTGCTCCGCCGCGGCGCGATAGAGTTCGGCTGCGCGGCGGTAATTCTGTTCGACGCCTTCGCCACGGAAACAGAGCGAGGCGAGGTTCCGCTGCCCGACCGGATCCCCGGCTTCGGCGGCGAGCGCCAGCCAGCGGAAGGCGAGATCGCTGTCTCGTTCGACGCCGAGCCCCTCGGCGAAGCAGGCGCCGATATTGTTTTGGGCGCGAGCCGATCCCGACCGCGCCAGCGGCTCCCAGATGCCGAGAGCCGTGGCGTAGTCGCCCCGCTTGGCAGCGTCGATGGCGACCGCCAACTGGTCAGCAGCGGATGTCCGGGCCGGTTTGCGCGCCAGACGATCAAGCCACCGCACCACCGCCTCCTGGAGGGAAGCTCGCAAGATTGGCCGCCAAGCCGGCCTCGTCTTCGAGGCAGCGCAGATCGAGCATGAGTGCCTGCTTTTCGATGCGTCCGATCACCGGAACGGGCAGCGCCCGCAATGCCGCCGCAAGCATTTCCAGGGCTTGACCGCTTCCCGATTGGTGGCTGATGGCAAGCCCGGCGCTCGGCAGGGTGTCGAGTGGTAATGCGCCCGATCCGACCTGGCTTCGGCAGTCCACCACCTCCACTACAAATTCATCGCCCAGAACATTGGAAAGTACGGGAGCGAGGCGCCGGGCCTGCGCGGCAATATCAACAGCGGGGCGCGCGAGCAGCCTCAGCGTCGGCAGACGTTCCACCAAGCGATCCGGATTGCGGTAGAGCTTCAGCGTCGCCTCCAGCGCGGCCAGGCGGAGCTTGTCGAGGCGAAGCGCCCGCTTCATCGGGTTTCGGTTGACCTCGTCAAGAAGATCCTTCCGGCCGACGATGAAACCGGCCTGCGGTCCTCCGAGCAGCTTGTCGCCCGAGAAGGTGACGAGCTCGGCGCCGTCCGCAATCGCCTCGCGCACGGTGGGTTCGTGCTTGAGGCCGTATTGGGCAAGATCGATGAGCGTGCCCGAGCCGAGATCGTGGACGAGAGGCACCCCGCGCTCCTTGGCGATCGCCGAAAGCTCGCGCGCAGAGACCTCCGCCGTGAACCCATCGATCCGGTAGTTCGACGTGTGCACCTTGAAGACGACCCCGGTCGCCGGACCGATGGCCGACAGATAGTCCTTGGGATGCGTACGGTTGGTGGTCCCAACTTCAACGAGCTTCGCGCCTGAGCGCGTCATGATGTCCGGCATGCGGAACGAGCCGCCAATCTCGATCAGCTCGCCGCGTGACACGACGGCCTCGCGGCCAAGCGACAGCGTGTTGAGGACGAGAAGCACCGCGGCCGCGTTGTTGTTGACGACGGTTGCGTCCTCGGCCCCGGTGAGCTCGCATATGAGGGCCCGCAGATGATCGTCACGTTCGCCGCGTCTGCCGGTCCCGATGTCGAATTCGAGCGCCACTGCTTCACTCATGGCAGCGCGCATCGCCTCCAAAGCTTCGTTCGCGATCAGTGCACGGCCGAGATTGGTGTGCAGCACGGTGCCGGTCAGGTTGAAAACCGGGCGCAGCGATGGGCGCTCGGCGGCCTTGAGGCGGAGGAGCGCGTCGGCCGCGAGATCGCTCGGCTCGGGCACTTCAGTTCCGGTACGGCAAGCCGCCCGTGCTTCTTCCAGCGCATCGCGGATGGCGCGCGTCGTGGACTGCTGGCCGAAGCGCTCGACCGCCGCGGCCGCGAGCGGGGTCCTCAGCACGCGATCGACTGACGGGAGATCGCGCAGGCGGCTTGTGGGCAGACTGGTCATCGCGCACCTCAATAGCCTATGAGGAACGGATTGAAGGATCCGCGGCGATAGCCACCCTCGCGGACGAGGATGTCGAGCCCAAGCGTCGCCACGTCGTCGGCAACGGGATCGAGGCCGGGATCCTGATGCTGATGAAGGATCTTTACATAGCAGCTGCAGGAATCGCAGGTCTCGGCCTTCACCGTGCCCGACCCGCCGTCGATCTCCTGGTAGCCGATGCCCTTCGTCGAGCCGCACAGCGTGCATTTGATGCGCACGTAGTTCCACAGCGTGCTGCATAGCGAGCATGCGCAGAACCGCGCCCCATGAGCGCCCTGCCAACCGACGATGATCGAGGATGTCGGCGGGCTGCCGCAGGCGGGGCATGCGCCGTCGCCTACCGCCACCAGCGCGCGGGCATCGAGGCGGGCGGCGAGGCGAGCGAAGTTAACCTGTAGCGCGGCTGAGACATAGACATGCTCCGCGAGCGCCTCCATCGGAATCGCATTCGCGAGCACATTGCGTACCATGCCACCGCGCTTCGCCGGAGTGGCCTGCTTCAAACGGTCCAGCGCATCGGCCGCGAAGACCGGCTTCTTGATCTCCGACGCCGCGACGACCAGGCGGTCGAGCGTCTCGGCGATCGTGTCGAATGCCAGGTTGCTGCGGTCGAGCGGCGGCATTCCAAAGCTGCGCGCGCGCTCGCGTACTGCGACATCAGGCATCTCCGGCTCCGCTAAGCCTTCCTGAATGCGATGCTGCACATCGGCGAGAGCGGCAAGGAAGCGAAGATAGGGACCCAGCTCATGGCCCGCGGCCAGCGCGTTCCACCGCTCAGCGCGGCGAGAAAACAGAAGCGAAGGCTCGGGAAGGCGGGCAAAGGGAGGGGCAGAGACTTCGCCGATGGCGGTGGGGTCCGAACCGGCCGGAATGATCTGTCTTGGCATTCGAACCTCACGAACCGCACGGGCCACGTGGCTGCCTGACCGGCGCACAAAATCATGCGCAAACACAGAACTAGGGCGGAAAAGTCATCCCGCCAGCGCCCGCTCTATCCGGCGGGCTTCGATCCCGAGGGTCCTGCTCCCTTGCTCGATTTGGTGACGAGTTCCCGCAGCCATTTGCGGTGATGCCGCCAGGCCCAGCCGCCGGTCACCCGTCCTCGCGTCATGGCGGGGATGGTGCCGCGCACCCAGATGGCCGAGTAGAAATGGACGATCCAGACGCCGATGATGGCCACCGCCGCGATGGAGTGGACAAGTATGGCCACGCGCTTCTGATCGATTGTCGTATACTGGGCGAAATATTGATCCCAAGCCACCAATCCGCTGGAGATGAGGATCACAATCAGCACCGACATTGACCAGAAGACGAGCTTCTGGCCGGCATTGTACTTGCCGACCTCAGGAGCATTGTCCTCGTGGTTGGCCAGCACGTCGCGGAAACGGGCGAGCCACGTTCCGTCCTCGCGCTGCCACAGGTTGGCCTTCCAGAAGCGAAGGAACAGCCCGAGGAAGCTGAAGAAGAGCACGACACCGATCCATGGATGGATGAAGCGCGTGAACTGGCCGCCGCCGAAAAGTCCGGACAGGAAGAACAGGCTCGGGTGAAACATCGCAAGGCCGGACAGGGCGAGCAGGATCAGGCTGGCCGCCGTGATCCAGTGGTTGATCCGCGCGCCCACCGTGTACCGATCTACGATAACTGGCTTGCCGGGATGGATCTGTTCGTTCGGCTTCACGTCATCGGCGGCCATGGCTGTCGCCTTCCGTCAGCTCTTCGGCGTGCTCCTCATCCGCTTCGGACACCCTGTTGGGTCCCATGATCAAATGGTGAAGCAAGCCGACGCCGGCCGCCACGCCCAAGACCGTGAGGCCCGCATATTTGGTCACACCTTTCCATGCCTCCACCAGCGGACTGATCTTCGGGTCCTTCGGCAAGCCCGAGTAGAGTTCCGGCTGGTCGGCATGGTGCAGCACATACATCACATGTGTCCCGCCGACGCCCGGCGGATCGTAAAGGCCGGCATTGGCGAAGCCGCGCGACTTCAAGTCCTCGACGCGCTTGGCGGCCCAGCCTTTCATCTCGTCCTTGGTGCCGAAGACGATCGCCTGGGTTGGGCACGCCTTTGCGCAGGCCGGGCCCTGGCCGACCGCGACGCGGTCTGAGCAGAGCGTGCATTTATAGGCCGTGTGGTCGACTTTGGAGATGCGCGGGATGTTGAACGGGCAGCCCTTGATGCAGTAGCCGCAGCCGATGCAGTTCTCGTGGACGAAATCGACGATGCCGTTCGAATACTGCACGATCGCGCCCGGCGCCGGGCAGGCCTTGAGGCAGCCCGGATCGGCGCAGTGCATGCAGCCGTCCTTCCTGATCAGCCATTCGAGCTCGTTGGTCTCGGGATTGTCCCATTCGCTGTAGCGCATCAGCGTGAACATGTCCGGCGTCAGGTCGGGAGGGTTCTCGAAGGCGCCGTCGAAGACGCCGACCGGCGGGGGCGTGTCGTTCCATTCGATGCAGGCCGTCTGGCAGGCCTTGCAGCCGATGCATTTCGAGACATCGATGAGCTTGGCGACTTCCGTCAACCGCTGCTCGGGGGCAGGCACGGTCGACGCCGAGCGGCGGATGAGGTCCTTCTCGGAAAGACGCGGCGCAGTGTCCGTTGTCGAAGGGTTTGGAAGGGGAGGGAACATCGCTCGCTCCTCCTATGCCACCGGCCCTGGTGCGGGCTCGATATTGACCAGGAACGCCTTGTACTCGGGCGTCTCGATATTGGCGTCACCGACAAAGGGAGTGAGCATGTTCGGGCCGAAGCCTTTCTTCGCCGCTCCGGTGAAGCCCCAGTGCAGCGGAATGCCGACGATATGGACGATCTTGCCGTCGCAGGTGAGCGGCTTGATCCGCTTGGTCACCATGGCCTTCGCCACGACCGAACCGCGCTTCGACCAGACGCGCACCCAGCCGCCCTTGGTGATCCCCTTCTCGGCTGCAAGCTGTTCCGAAATCTCCACGAAGAACTCCGGTTGCATCACCGCATTGACGATGACGTGCTTGGTCCAGAAGTGGAAATGCTCGGTCAGGCGGTAGGAGGTCGCCGCATAGGGGAACTCCTTGGAAGCCGCTTCGGCAAACTGGGCCATGTCGCCCTCGAATACACGGGCGGCCGGATTGCCGCGGACTTTGGGCGCGACCGGATTGACGATCGGCGACTCGAACGGCTCGTAATGGGCCGGGAACGGTCCGTCGCGCATCATGCCCCGGGTAAAGAGACGCGAGACGCCTTCCGGGTTCATGATGAACGGGCCGACCTGATCGGGCTTCGCGGTCGGCACAATATCAGGTACGTCGTAACCCGACCATTTCTGGCCGTCCCATGCGATCACTTTGCGGCTCGGATCCCAAGGTTTTCCGGTGAGGTCAGCCGACGCCCTGTTGTAGAGGATGCGGCGGTTGGCAGGCCATGAGAACGCCCATTTCGAGTAGAAACCGGCGTCGTCCGGATCGGACGTATCGCGCCTTGCCATGTTGTTGCCGTTCTCGTTGAAGCAGCCGGAATAGATCCAGCAGCCGCAGGCGGTCGAGCCGTCGTCACGCAGCGCGGCAAAGGCCGGCAGCAGCTTGCCGGCCTCGGCCAGCACCTTCGTCGGGTCGGCCGTGTCGGTCACCCTTGCGAGTGCCCGGCCGTTGATCTCCTGGGCCAGCTCCTCGGCCTTCGGATCGCCGGGATCGGCATAAGGCCAGTTGAGCTTGACGATCGGATCGGGGAAAGCGCCGCCTTCCTTGGCGTAGAGCTCCTTCAGGCGCAGATGGAGCTGCGCCATGATCCAGGTATCGCGCTTGGCTTCGCCGGGGGGCGTGCCGCCGGCCCAATGCCACTGCAGCCAGCGCCCTGAATTGACCAGCGAGCCGTCGTCTTCGGCGAAGCAGGTCGAGGGCAGCTGGTAGACTTCCGTCTGGATCTTCGTCGGATCGACATCGTTATACGGCCCATGGTTCTCCCAGAACCGCCCCGTCTCCGTGTCCAGCGGATCCATGATGACGAGGAATTTGAGCTTCGAAAGGGACTCGATCACCTTCTTCTTGTTCGGGGCCGCCTGCAGCGGGTTGAAGCCCTGGCAGAAATAGCCGTTCATCTTGCCCTGGTGCATGAGTTCGAAAGCGCGCAGCAGGTCGTAGCCCGGCAAGTCGAGCTTCGGCAGGTAGTCATAGGCGAAGTCGTTCTCCGGCGTTGCCGCATCGCCCCACATCGACTTCTGGAAGCTGACGAAGAACTTCTTGTAGTTCTGCCAATAGCTCATCTGGTTCGGCCGCAGCGGCTTGAAACCGCGCGTCGACATGTAGGCCGCCAGATCCGGCTCCTTCTGCGTCGGCAGCGTGAGATAGCCGGGCAGCAGGTTCGACATCAGCCCGAGGTCGGTCAGCCCCTGGATGTTCGAATGGCCGCGCAGCGCATTCATGCCGCCGCCGCGAATGCCGATATTGCCGAGAACAAGCTGCAGCATCGCCATGGCGCGGATGTTCTGCGAGCCCTTCGAGTGCTGGGTCCAGCCGAGCGCGTACATCGACGTCATCGCCTTGGTCGGCGAAGAGGTCTCCGCGACCATCGCGGCCACCTTCAGGAACTTCTCCTTCGGCGTGCCGCAGATGCGCTCGACCATCTCCGGCGCATAGACGGAGACGTGGTTCTTCAGGAGGTTCCAGACGCAGCGTGGATTCTGCAGCGTCTCGTCGACGACGGCAAAGCCGTCCGGACCTATGTCATAGTCCCAACTGGACTTGTCGTAGTCCCGCTTCGTCTCGTCATAGCCGGAGAAGAGGCCGTCCTTGTAGGTGAAACCCTCCTTGACGACATAGGTCGCGTTGGTGAAGGCCTTCACATAGTCCCATTGCACCTTGTCGTGCTGGATACAGTAGTTGATCAGGCCGAGCAGGAAGGCGATGTCCGTTCCCTGGCGGATCGGTGCGTAAAGGTCCGACACCGAAGCCGAGCGCGTGAAGCGCGGGTCGATGACGATAAGCTTGGCGCCGCGGTTGGCTTTCGCTTCCGTGACCCATTTGAAGCCGCAAGGATGCGCTTCCGCAGCATTGCCGCCCATGATCACAACCAGATCCGTATTCCTGATGTCGGTCCAGGAATTGGTCATTGCGCCACGGCCGAATGTTGGGGCGAGACTCGCCACCGTCGGACCGTGTCAGACACGCGCCTGGTTGTCGAACACCAGCATTCCCGCGCTGCGCACCACCTTGTAGGTCGCGAACGCGGTTTCATTGGTCGAAGCCGAGGCGGCAAGGAATCCGGTGGAGATCCACCGGTTGACCGTCACGCCGTCATTGTTCCTCGCGACGAAGTTCTTGTCGCGATCGTCCTTCATCAATCGGGCGATGCGACCGAGCGCGTCTTCCCAGCTAATCGGCTCGAACTTGTCGGATCCGGGCTTGCGGACCATCGGATGCTGCAGGCGGGTCGGAGATTTCACGAAACCGAGCAGAGCCGACCCCTTGGGGCACAGAGTGCCGCGATTGGTCGGGTGGTCGGTATCGCCCTCGATATGAGTGATGTCGGCCTTTTCGCCCTTCCTGAGATCGCCTTTCGAATACAGGATTATGCCGCAGGCCACCGAGCAGTACGGGCAGGTGTTGCGCGTCTCGGTCGTGTTGGCGAGCTTGAAGGACCGTATCGCCGCCGCATGCGCGGCCTCGATGTCGGCGAAGCCGAAAGCCCCTAACGCCGTGCCGGCGAGACCCGCGCCTGCCGTCTGCAGCAACGCGCGCCGTGAGAGTTCAAGATTCATCTGGAGTTCCTCCCGAATTCCATGCCCATTGGGGGCATCCAGAACCAAGGATATGCACGCCATTTTGAGCCGAATTGGCGCAATGTCAAACACTTAGAGCGCAGATCGGAGTCGGCAAATGGTTCGCACAGGAAAATGCGATTGACGCTTTTCGGAATGTGACACTACAGTGTGGCGTGGTGTTGGAAACGGCTCCCGCGTTGCGGGGCGATATCACCGAAGCACCTCCGCGCCTGACCAGCCTTGCTCATGGCGGCGGTTGCGGCTGTAAGCTGGCGCCCTCGGTCCTGCAGCAACTTCTCGCAGAGCAGGCGCAATCAAATCCCTTTCGGCAGCTCCTTGTCGGCACAGAAACCGGAGATGATGCCGCGGTCTGGCAGATGGACGACACGACCTGCGTGCTCGCGACCACCGATTTCTTCATGCCGATGGTGGACGATCCGTACGACTTCGGCCGCATCGCCGCGACCAACGCCCTCTCCGACATCTACGCAATGGGCGGACGTCCGATCATGGCCCTGGCCATCCTCGGAATGCCTCTCGACAAGCTGCCGACACACACCGTGCGGGAAATCCTGAAGGGCGGCCGCGATATTTGCGCCACCGCCGGAATACCGGTCGCTGGCGGCCATTCGATCGACACGCCGGAACCGATCTATGGGCTTGCCGTGATCGGCACCTGCCGGCCGGCGGACATCCGGCGCAATTCGGAAGCCAGGCCGGGAGATGCCTTGATCCTGACCAAAGGACTCGGCGTCGGAATCTATTCCGCGGCCATCAAAAGGCAGGCGTTACCGCGCGGCGGCTATGAAGAGATGATTGCTTCGACGACCCTTCTCAATCGGATTGGGGCCGACCTCGCCGCGGACGCGAGCGTGCATGCGATCACGGATGTGACCGGCTTCGGCTTGATCGGACACGCCCTCGAGATGGCGCGCGGCTCCGGCTGCGCACTCGTGATCCGCGACCAAGACGTTCCCGTCTTTGCACAGGCCGCATCACTCGCGGAACAAGGCTTCGTCACTGGCGCATCGCGCCGCAATTGGGCGAGTTACGGCGATGCGGTGCGGCTGTCCAATGGCATGCCGGAATGGCGGCGTCATCTTCTTACCGACCCGCAGACTTCCGGTGGGCTGCTGATCGCTTGTGACAACGCCGATGCACTGGCCGAGACAATCGTCGCGCGTGGCTATCCGTCGGCTAGAGTGATCGGACGGGTCGAGCGCGGGCGACCTGTCGTAACGATCGAGGAATGAATGTCAGGATGGGGTCAGTTCACGACCCCAAACCGGCAGGTTAAAGCATGTCTCCCGAAAGTGGGACCCGGTTTCGGGACAAAGACATGCGTAAAATCAATAGTTTAAAGCGCAGGGAGCGAATCTGAAAGATCGCGACACGCTTTAACCGTCTGAATGTTAGTTACGAAGCCGGAAAGCTGCAATTCCACTTCGGCCCCAGCAGTGCAGTACGCCGCGCCGTGCGCGAGGACGCTCTGCCCCGCCTGAAGACGACTATGCTGGAACAGTCCCTGCCACGCGGTCAGGCCCGAGATTGGCAAGGCTCGCACCCACCGTGAAATCGACGTCGCCCGGCCGCGTAGGCGAGATAACCAAGACTGATCGCGAGCGTCGAATGACGAAAGCCGCAAATGCGGTCAATTGCCTCCGTACATGACCTTCGGCAGCCATATGACGATCGAGGGGAACACGATGCACAGTCCTACTCCGATCGCCTGCAGGCACAAGAAGGGGACCGCGGATCGGAAGATTGTCGCCATCGATATCTCCGGCGGCGCAACACTCTTCAGGTAAAACAGCGAATAGCCGAACGGTGGGCTCAGGAACGCCATCTGCATGTTGACCATGAAAATGACGCCATACCAAAGCGGCACATCTTCAGGAGCTACGCCGGCTAACCCGAAAGTGCCGCCGAATTGAAGCGTTTTTAAAATGGGCAGGAAGATCGGTACGGTCAGAAGGAGGATGCCCACCCAGTCCAGAAACATGCCGAGGACGAACAGGATGATCATCATCAGAACAAGAACGCCGTAAGGCGCCAAGCCTGTTCCGAGTATGGATTCGGCAACGAAGTTCTGCCCACCCTTCAAGATGAAGAAGCCGACGAACATGGTGGCGCCGAAGAATATCCACATGACCATCGCCGTGGCCTTGAGCGTCGCGACACCGGCTTCCCGGATCGTGTCCCAGGTGAGGCGCCGATGCGCGGCACAGACGATGAAGGCACCGAACGTGCCGATGCCTGCAGCTTCGACCGGCGTGGCAATGCCCATGAAGATGACCCCGAGCACAAGCAGGATCAGCAATATCGGCATGAACGTGCGGCGCAAAAGCTTGAGTTTTGCGGCGAATGCGATGCGTTCGTTCGGTGGCAACGCCGGGCCGAGCTTGGGGTTGATGTAACAGCGCGTCGTCACGTAGGCGACGTACATTCCGGACAGCAGCAACCCGGGAAACACCGACCCGATCAAGAGCTCGCCCAGCGACTGCTGCGCCACGACGGCATAGACGATCGCCATGACGGAAGGGGGTATGAGAATGCCAAGGGTCCCGCCGGCAAGAAGCGAGCCGCAAGCGAGCTTGGCGTCGTAGTTGCGGCGCAGCATGGCAGGCAGCGCGATCATGCCCATCGTCACTTCCGTCGCTCCGACCACGCCGACCATCGCGGCCAGCAGCGTGCAGGAGATGACCGTGGCCGAGGCGAGCCCGCCTTTCAGTCCGCCCAGCCATTTGTAGACGACGTCGAACAGCTCCTCGATGATGCCCGCCTTCTCGAGAATCGCGGCCATGAAGATGAAAAGCGGCACCGCCGAGAGCTGATAATCCGTCATGAATGGGAAGACCCGAGACGAGCATGTTCAGCATGGCCGAATTGCCGAACAGAAAGAGGAAAAGCACGGCAAGGCTGCCGGTGCAAAAGGCCATCGGCAATCCGAGCAGCAAAAGCACGCCCAGACCACCGAACATCAATATGCTGAGCCACAGGATCGGAAGCTCGAGACCCATCGCTCAGCCAATCCTTCCGAACGCGGTGGCGATGTCTCGCATCAACCGGGACACACCCTGAAGCAACAGGAGCGCCGCCCCGATGGGGATTGCGAGCTTCACCGGCCAGTATTGAATGCCCCATTCGGTGAACGAGCGTTCGCCAACCGCCATGGCATCGCTCGCAAATCGCCACCCTGTGACCAGCATGGTGCCGGTGAACAGGAAGAAGAAGGCCGAGGTGATGATGTCGCAGATGGCCCGACCGCGTTCGGAGAGGTGGCTGTAGACGATGTCTACCCTGACATGGGTCTCGTCGCGATAGGCATAGGCTCCCGCCAGCATGTACTGGATGCCGAACATGAGAAACATGCTCTCATGCACCCAGTTCGTCGGCGAGTTGAAGACGTAACGGGCCACGACCTCGTAATAATAGGCGATGACCGCGAGCACTGACCAGTAGGCGACCAACTCGCCCGTCACTCTTACCAGCCGATCAACGGGCCGGAAAACAGCGAGCGGAGCTTTGACCGGCGTGGCGGGTACATCAGTCACCAGCGGATGGGTGTCGGTTGGGGCCGGTTGGACCTCACGTTCGCGAGCGCGGCGAACCAGGCCTGGCATCAGAAAGACGTCGCCCGCGAGAACGAGGCCGAGGAGAATTCCGGCAATTCGGGCAAGGGTGTTCGAGCGGGCGAGTCCAGCAATGGCAGCAGCGTCATTGCCGTGAGCCGTCACCGCATCCGCCTCGGCCTTCGCAAGGCGACCGGCGGCACCGCTCTTGCCGGATGTGACATCGGCCCTGGTTTGCGTCAGGACCCTTTCGGCATGCTCCGCTTGGGATCGAGCCAGCGACAATGCTTCGCGTCCATCCCGCACCTGGGCACTGGTCCAGAGAACGGCGACGAAGAACGGGATGAACAAGAACCCCCAGCGGCTCTTCAGGTAGAAACGGTGCATCCCGAGAAAACCGGCAGTGACCAGGAAGAAATAGGCGAGGAACAAATTGGCTCGGCCGGCGTCGCGTCGAGCCCGCTCGCGATAGACGAAGAAGACCGCGGCAAGCGGAAAGACCACGAGGCTCGACCAGTAGAGCCAGTGCGGCAGCACAAATGTGAGTGAGGGCATCGGCGACTGCCTCTTGAAGGAGAGTGCGCCCGCCCGAACAGGACGGGCGCGGAGAGCCTCAGAGATTGATCGACAGCCCCTGATACATGTCCGGCGTTACGTAGCCGAGAGTCGGGTTCTCCATCACCTCAAGCTGCAGCTTGAAGATGCGCGCCGCGTCCTTGTCCTTGTTGGCCCATTCGAACCAGATCGGCACCGCGATTTCCTGGAACTTCTGGAGGTCTTCCGCGCCAAGCCGGTTGATTTCAATGCCCGCGTCGGTGAATTTGTGCCAAGCCTCCATGTCGGCCTTCTGGATGGCCCCGAAATGGGTGTTCGAATAGACTTGGATTTCGTCTTCGACGAACTTCTTGAGGTTGTCCGGGATTTGGTTCCAGACATTCATGTTGACGGCGAAATCCATCAGGTCGACGGGCTGATACACCGACATCAGTCCGGGCGGCCCCATGGAAATGTATTTGGTCACCTGCTGGAAGCCGAGCGCCCAGTTTACCGCCGGGCCCGTGTAGTCGGCCGCATCGATCGTGCCTTTCTCCAGCGCTGAGAACACCTCGCCGCCCGGCAGCAGCGTCGTCTTGGCGCCGGCTTTCGCGAATGTCTCTGCGATCATTCCGCCCGGTACGCGCAGCTTCAGATCCCTGAAATCCTCGATCGAGCGGATCGGTGTCTTTGAGTGGATGATGTTCGGGCCGTGATGAATGCGGTTGACGTAGTAAAGACCTTGTTTGGCATAAAGGTCGCGCGCGGCCTGCAGACCACCTTTCGAATAGAAAAAGATGTCCCATTCGTGCGGATAGCGTAGCCCCATCGTGTAAGAGGACAGGAACGCTGCGGCGGGAAGCTTTCCGGCCCAGTAAAGTGAAAACGAGTTCATCGCCTCCAGGACGCCGTTCTTCACCCCGTCGAGGAGTTCGAAGTCACCTACGATATCCTTGGCCTTGAACGGCTGAAATTCGAGTTGTCCTCCAGTCTTTTCCTTGATGGTGCCACACCAGTTCTGGAAAGTTTCAAGTCCGACACCTGCCGGCCACGAGGTTTGAATTTTCCAGGTGATTGTGTCGGCGGCTCCGGCCCTTCGAACCCAGGGAGCGGTAACCGCCGTCGCCGCCAGCCCAGCGACAAGTCCACTCGTCTTCAGAAATCTTCGCCTTGATTGGGAACGCGATTCTCCGTCCATTGCCTTCCTCCCTGTTCGGCGAGCGGACAAATGATGGGCCCGCCGCCGGTCTCAAAGACTTAAAACCAATGACACAAGGATGTTCCTTTTGGTGATTCAGAGCTGCCCATTTTCGCAATCGCTTCCGGCCGAATTGCCAGCGCCGCAAACGAGTGCGAAAGGAAACCGTGCAGCTTACAAGTAACATAGCGCGGCGCGACCATTTTCAATCGCTGGACGTCCGAACCATAGTATGCCCGTGCGGCTTCAATAAATCCATCCGTGAGCGGGTCATCGTCTGGTAAACGCCGCGTTCCTCCTGCTGATCCAGCGCTCGGCGTGACTTCCGTCCTTGCTGCTCAGGCCGGAATGTTGGCCAGGTGACTGCACTCCATGGTCCCGGTCTGCATTGAAGCAGCATGCCGCCAGCGGTGCTGACCGCCGCCTCGATGGCTAAGGCAATGCTGGCGTTCGGATCGCAGCCCTGATCCCGCACATGCTGGAAGCCTTCGTCCGTTCGGATCGCGGTTGGCGCAGCCGTAAGGCGAAGGCCGGTCGTGTCCCTCGACGAGGGGCGTCTCCAGCCAGCGGTGCAACGCGAAGCGGTGCTCAAGGGGACAGCTCCGCCTGAAGCCGTCCTAGTCTAGTGGCTTTACCCTAAGCGGAGCACCAGTCCCCGCAACAGGCCGGCTGGCAAGATCATCGATCAATTCTGGCTGTGCGCGGAATGTTGGGCCTGCGCGGGATGATCGCCGTCGACCCACTGGATGATCATCCGGAATTGCACTTTCGCTTGCGAATAGTTGCGATAGAAGTCGAGAAGTTCTCCCGTGGGTTCCGACAAGCGTTGGAAGCCCGAAATGAAGGCGACGATCGTGCCGATCGTCGTCTGCCCGCGGATCACAAGATAGCCGCCAACGATCAGGACCATCAGCGACCCCATCGCGTTGGCTACATTCATTGACGTCTTCAGCCCGAACCTCAACAAATAGAATTCGATGCGGTTGCTGAAGATCGTGCGTATGGTGCGAAAGGCTGCTCGGCGCTTCGTCGAGTGACTGGCGAAGGAATTGACTGCCTGGTTGCCAAGCTTTCGGACCAGCGCGACCTGCCGTTCCACGAGTGTGTTCAGGTCCTTCTGCATGTAAAGCGCAAGCAGGATCTGCGGCAGAAGTGACACGCCGCTGACCAGAGCGATCACCGGCTGCATGTAGATCATGTAAGATATGACGGAGATCATTATCGTGACGTTGACGACGCATTCAGAGATGCTGGTGCCGACAAATGCGCCAACATAGTCGATCTCGTTGCCGATGATGCCGGCGGTCTGGCCACTCCTTGCATGCTCGCGCGCGGACCTCTGCGTGGCGACGACAGCGAGTTGGTCGCGGGCCGTCTTCACCACGCTCTCCCCGACCCATCCCTGATAGACGATCAGGGCGTATTTCAGCCCCGCATGCAGGAGTATAGCCGCAAGATACAGGCTGCCGAGCGCCAGAAGCGCCCGTACGTTCTTGTCGGCAATCGCCACATCGACGATCCGTCTCTGCAGGTCGATGGGGATAAAATTGGCCAAGGCAACCAAAATTGCGATCACGCTGACATAGACCTGATGCATGCCGCTGGCGCGCCGGACAAAGCCGGGAAACTTCTCGCCAGGGCGCATCACGTCGGCCATCGGCTCAAACGGGATGAAGCGCCGCGCAATTGTCGCGAAAACTCTGCTCACCTTCGATGCGCCTCCGTCGCCTCCATTTCCGGTCCAACCGATAAGGGCAACGCACCCTGTCGGTGACCAGCTGAACGGGCATCCTCAATCAGGCCCGGGACTGTCGCTCGGCCATGCCTTGCTCGCCGGCGTGGTCCCCGGTGGTGCCGGTCGTGCTCGAAGAAGAGCCTCTTCGACCATTCCGAGACCAGGGCATGGGCGATCGTGATGCGCTGCTTCAACGCGTCGGCCGCGCGAGAGGCGTTGTATTGACTGAAGCCGAGACCGCAACTCGCTAGGATGATTGCTCCGATGATGACGGCCTCGCGGCCTTCACCGACAACACCGGTAACGATCGCCGCGACGATCAGGACCAGAACCAGCGGATTGCGAAACCGCCGCAACAGGACCGCCAGCGCTTGTTCTCGCGGATGACCGGCGAACGTGTTTGGCCCGAGGCGCGAAAGCCCGTTGCGCGCCGCGGTCGCAGTCAGCTCGGTAGGCCGAGAGCGGCATTCCTGCAGCACCTCGATAGCCGGTCGCGACCAATAGGGCTCGCCCACGCCGCGCCACGTTGGGGAGGTTGAGTTCTCGATCATCACGATTTGATAGCGAAGAAGGCCGCGCGCCCCCTTGATCGGCATCAAGGCCGGGAGAATTTACGATCCGAGCTTAAGCAGGCAGGCTGCGCGATAGATGCGCTGGAGAGCTCAGAGCGTTGCGTGAACCGGGACCATCGTCCTGCCGGAGCCGCTGCTAGGACAGGCTTACGAAGGGAGGCCAGATCGGTGAAGTAAAGCTCCGGGATCAGACCTCCTTCGGCGCCATGTTCTGGTCCAGTTCGGCATCAACGCGCTGCTGCTTGCCGTGCTGGCGCAAGGCTGGAACATCATCGGCGGCTATGCCGGCTACGCCCCTTTCGGCAATTCGGTATTCTACGGCCTCGGCAGCTACGGCGTGGCGATCGCCATGGTGCAGTGGGAACTGCCCTTCGCCGTTGGGCTGATATTCGGCATGGCGATGGCGGGGCCTTCGCCTTATATCGTCAATCCTTATGCGATGATCGAATCCACCCGCATGCTGCTGGAATGGCTCGGCCACAACCGAGGCGTCGCCGCATCATCGATCATGGCAAGAGCGACCGTAGCCGTGCTCGCGCGGCCCGAAACGCGCACGGGCGACATACGCGGAACCACCAACACCGAAGGAATGACCAGCGCCATCGTCGCTGCCATCGAGAAGGAAGCTGAAAATGTCCTTGCATAGGATCGCCGTGATCGGCGGTGACGGCATCGGCCCCGAGGTCGTCGAAGCCGGAGTCAAAGTCCTGGAAGCTTTGGCTGCCGTCGAACCGGGCCTTACCTTCGAGTTCAAGCGCTTCGATTGGGGCTCGGACTACTATCGCCGCAACGGCAGCATGATGCCGCAGGACGGCCTGGCTCAGATCGAGGACTTCGATGCGATCTATTTCGGTTCGGTCGGCGACCCGAACCTGCCGGACGACATCACGCTGTGGGGTTTGCGCCTGGCCATCTGCCAAGGGTTCGACCAGTACGCCAATGTTCGGCCGACGCGCCTTTTGCCCGGCCTCACCGGCCCACTGCGGCCTGAACTCGGCCAGCAAATAGACTGGGTGATCGTACGCGAGAACAGCGAAGGCGAATATGCGGGTGTCGGTGGCCGCGCCCATCGCGGCCTGCCGATCGAGGTCGGCATGGACGTCGCTGTCTTCACCCGAGCCGGCACCGAGCGGATCGCCCGGTTTGCCTGCGACCTTGCCATGTCGCGCCCGCGCAAGCTCTTGACCGTCGTTACGAAGTCGAACGCGCAGCGCCATGGCATGGTGCTCTGGGAC
>NZ_RZSL01000630.1:0-3271 GCF_003997355.1 Mesorhizobium sp. M1E.F.Ca.ET.041.01.1.1
CGACGAAAATGCACGGCAAATCGATGTAGCAGGGTTGGCGCCTGATTTTTCCTTTGGACTTTTCCCCGATGCCTGGGATCAGCTTAACCCCTATGTCGAAAAGATAATCGAGAAGCTGCCGATCTTCGGCACCGCAGAGATCAAGAACTTTATCAATGGCCCGGAATCTTTTACCCCAGACCACCGCTATCTCCTTGGCGAATCTCGGGCGGTCCCGGGCTTTTACACGCTTGCCGGTATGAACTCCGGCGGAATCGGTGCGAGCCTGGGGGCAGGGCGTCAGCTTGCTGAGCTCATAATTAATGGGTCACCCACTGAGGATCTATCCTCGGTGGACGTCAACAGGTTCCAGGCGTTCGAAGGTTCGGAAGAGTGGGTTCGCCTCAGCGGGCCGGATCTGACCAGTAGTGGCTACTACTTTACCAATCCTGTCGTCGCCTATCCGGCCCGGAACGTCCGCTTGTCCCCTGTGCACCAGTTGTTGGATGCGCAAGAGGCCAGCTTTGAGCCGATCTGTGGCTGGGAAGTTGCTGCATATTTTGGGTCAAGTGGCCCCGAGCCGGTGCGATCTGAGTGCCAAAAGCTAGACTGTGCCGCGGGCCTCAGCGATCAGAGCTACTATGGCAAGATCAGGGTGGTTGGATACGGCGCTGGGAAAACGCTTGGTTTGTTGGCTTCACAGCAGACAAGCGAGGCAATTGCTGCCGGGCGCGCGGTGTTCGCCAACGAACGGGGCGGTATCGAAGGTATAGCTACAATAATTCCGCTTGGCATCGACGATAACCTCATTGTCGTCGAGCCGGAGGCGACCGCCCACCTGCTCGGCTTCCTCAAATCCAAGGCTCCTGATTTGAGGGTTGCTGAAGAAACGTCCGCATGGGCGTTGTTCGTCGTCGCCGGCCAGGCTGCCGCCGAAGCCGTGAAGGCGCTACATATCGCCCTGACTACGTCCGCTCAAGGGTTCGTCGGTTATGTCCCTGTGACCGTGGTGGAGCATGCAGCAGATTTTTCCATGCTGACGCCAACCGAGTATGCAGTTGGCTTGTATAAATCGATCTTGGCGCGAGCTGGAGCTGCGGTAGCCGAATTTGGGCCTGTGGGAAGCACGGCCATGGAACGGCGCCGGGTGGCTCATGGTGTCGCCCGCTGGGGTAGGGATGTCAATCCCTATCGTGCGGCCGACATTCTCGGAACCGAACGTGGTGCGCTGGAGAGGGTAATCTCCTTTAGCACGGTTGATGCTTCAGCCGAGACCCCGCAGGTTTACGCTCCCATATGGTCGGGCGGCATGTGTGTCGGCCACGTGACTTCCGTGGCTCCTTACAATGACAGGATCGCGATTATCGGAAGAGTTTTCGGCTCCTTAAGTGAAGATGAAATTGTTGTGGACACCGGAAATGACCTTATCCCCCTGACTCTGCACTACTCGAGGACCTAACGTGGAACATGGCACGGCTTGAAGATAACCGATGAAGCTTCGTGAATATTTACGATATGATGCCACAATCTGGCGGCCTTTCCTTAGTGGCGAACGTCATCGGGGCCCTTTACAGCCATACCCTGAACGTTCCGTCGTGCGTTGCGCGCGGGAACGACGCGACCTCCTGACCCGATATGTCGGTGAGATCGCGGCCATGAACGGACCGCAAGCGGCCGAACGGGACCTTCCTGTTCGCGAACTAATTTCGGCAGTAATCAAGCTTTTGCCATAAAGGCACGAAGTAATTTGCAAGTACAGTATACATAATATTATTGCAAAGGTGGCCAGTTGCGTGTCGAGCCATTCCGTTCCGCCCCCTGCGAAGTTGGGCTTTCACGATCAAAAGCGCGCTCAATCCGACCGCTAAGCGAAGTTACTATTGAAATCTTGAAATTGACGTAAAGCTTAGATTCGCGCTCATCGTGAATATATTGGTCCCTAAGACCATACAGCAAGAGACGCTTTCCTTGTCCGCCGCAACAACCGCCGGGCACAACCCACCGACATAGCCAAAGATGATAACTGGCGAAATAAGTTCCGAGAAACTTATAAGCGCGGCGTGCGCTGCTCACGACGAGTTCAACCCTCGCATAAATGCTGTTATCGAGTTCTACGAGGATTCTGAGACTGTCGCTGGTTCCAACAATGGCTTTTTTCAGGGCGTCCCCTTCCTCCGAAAGGACCTCGGCCATACGGAAGCTGGCCGGCTGCAGGAACAAGGAAGTCTCCCGTTCGAAGGTCATCGCTCATCGCTCCGACATCGAAAGCGCCTTCTCTCAAGTTGCCCGCGATGCCAGCCTGCGCACCATCGGCAGGACGGCAATGCCAAGATAGATGGAAGGGAGACCGAAAGCGTCCGTCACGACGTCACACGCGATCCTCGGGATTTAAGCTGTACGGTCGGCGGCACGTCTGGCGGAGCCGCCGCAGTGGCCGCTGCTATAACGCCGATTGCGCGTGGAAACGACTCAGGTGCCTCAATACGCGGGCATCGCCGGGATTGAGACCAGCGAAGGCATTAAGCGCTAACGGATGGCCCGCGCGCCAACGCTTTTGTGAAGAAACGCATGGCGGCCGGGAAAAAGCCCGGCGGCTGCGTGCGCATCCCGTTAGCACGGTCGAACCAATCAACTGCGCACCTGCCGCACTAACGAACCAGCATATCGCCGCGTTTATCGAGACAGCAATTGGGGCGACCTGCGCTACCGGTCGCATAATCAATCATCGTCGCCAATAAATATTTCCGGATTTCGCCGACTTATTTTTCATGCGATCCATAGACAGCTTGCCAGTGACCCAGTTAATTTCCCTCATCAAGGATGATCTACATGCCCCAAACCGTAATCGCCACCTGTGCGTTTCCGGGCACATACGACGTGGACAAAAACCTAGACCTACACCTATCCTATATCAAGGAGGCTGCTGATGCGGGTGCTTCTCTTGTCGTCTTTCCCGAGACGAGCTTGCAAGGCTACCCGGCGATTCTGCGCTTAGAAGAGATTGAGGACGCTACCACAAAAGCTCGGCGCACAGCCGAGTCAGTCCCGGATGGCCCAACAGTACAACGCCTAATAACCGCTGCCATGGAGCACAACATCCACGTTGTCTTTGGCCTCACTGAGGCTGGCAAGCAGCCAGGCATCCTCTACAATACCCTAGTGCTCGCGGGGCCGCAGGGATATATCGGGGCGTATCGCAAGGTCCACCTCACCCACGAAGAGAAATATATCTACCGGCCGGGCGACCATTGGCCAGTTTTTGACACGGCCCTTGGCAAAGTCGGCCTGCTGA
>NZ_RZSL01000631.1:0-3265 GCF_003997355.1 Mesorhizobium sp. M1E.F.Ca.ET.041.01.1.1
GGCTGAGATAGTCGGCGGCATTCTTTGCCGTTATGCCGCCGGTCGGGCAGAACTTCACGTCGGCGAGCGGCGAGGCGAAGGCTTTCAGCGAAGCGATACCGCCCGACTGCTCGGCCGGAAAGAATTTCAGGAAGCGCAAACCGGCTTCGCGCGCGGCCATGATCTCACCCGGCGTGATGGCGCCGGGCAGCAGCGGCACGGGGCTGCCCTTCGCCGTGTCCAGAAGCTGGCTGGTGATGCCGGGGCTGACGATGAATTTCGAGCCGGCGGCGGCTGCCTCGTCGAATTGCCTGGCATCGAGAATGGTGCCGGCGCCAACGATCGCGTCCTCGACCTCGGCCGCGACGCGGCGGATCGCTTCCAGGGCGTCGGCTGTGCGCAGCGTAATCTCGATCGCCCTCAAGCCGCCGCGCGACAGAGCACGGGCGAGCGGCACGGCGTCGGCGACATTGGCGATCTTGAGCACCGGGATGACAGGTTGACCATTGAGAAGCGACAGGAGCTTTTCGGTCTTGCTGGTCATTCGCTGTTCTCCATTGCGATCGATTTCAACCGATTAGCAGAAGGGGTAACCCAAGTCCACGAAGCCAGGGCGTGTCGCGATGTCACGCGGCGGGCCGTTCACTGGCTCTGCCTTGAAACCGCTTTCAGCACGGTTTAGTGGCATGGCCATGACAACAAGCACGGATATTCAGCCGGTTCGCGTCGCCGCGCTTTACAAGTTTGCCCGGCTCGACGGCATCGAAGCCCTGCGCGCGACGCTTGCCGCCCTTTGCCTCGAGCGCGGCATCAAGGGCACGCTGCTTCTGGCGCATGAGGGCATCAACGGCACGGTCGCCGGCAGCGAGGAAGCGATTTCGGCGCTGATCGACCACCTCCAGGCGATCGAAGGGCTTGCCGGGCTGGAGGTCAAATACAGCGCCGCCGCCGACATGCCGTTCCACCGCATGAAAGTGCGGCTGAAGCGCGAGATCGTCACCATGGGCGTCGACGATCTCGACCCCGCGACCAGCGCCGGCACCTATGTCGCGCCGGCCGACTGGAATTCGCTGATCTCGGACGCCGATACATTGGTGATCGACACGCGCAACGCCTACGAGGTGTCGATCGGCACCTTCAAGGGCGCCGTCGATCCGAAAACCGCCAGCTTTCGCGAGTTCCCGGCCTGGGTCGAGCAGCACCGCGATGAGCTCGAAGGCCGCAAGGTGGCGATGTTCTGCACCGGCGGCATTCGCTGCGAGAAGGCGACGGCCTATGTGAAGTCGCTTGGCTTCGGCCAAGTCTTCCATCTCAAGGGCGGCATCCTGAAATATCTCGAAGAGGTGCCGGCCGAAGAGAGCCTGTGGCAGGGCGAGTGTTTCGTCTTCGACGAGCGGGTTTCCGTGTCGCATGGGCTGGCCGAAGGTGATGCCGAGTTGTGCCGTGCCTGCCGGCATCCGCTCACCGTCGAGGATCGGCTTTCGCCGAAATATGTCATCGGCATCTCATGCCCGCATTGCTTCGAGGCGCGCTCGGAAGAAGACCGCGCCCGCTACGCCGAGCGGCATCGCCAGGTCGAGCTGGCGCAGGCGCGAGGCGGCCGGCGCCATATCGGAAGCTAAGCGGCGTCAGTTCCACAAAGCGTCCGCCCGTCATTGTAATGTCAACGCGCGGGGCCTACGTCTTGCCGGTCCGAAACTCCGCCCGGGCGCATTCGGCCGGGCCAATTCTGGAGGCATTGATGCTCGACCCCAAGAAGCTGCTCGACGACCTTCTCGGCTCGCAAATTCCTGGCACGGGATCGACCGTTCGCGACAAGGCGGGGCAGGCGGTGCAGATGGCGAAGGACAATCCGCTCGCCGCCGGCGCGCTGGCCGCGGTGCTGCTCGGCACCGGCACAGGCCGGCAGGTGACGGGCGCCGCCATCAAGCTCGGCGGCTTGGCGGCCATCGGCGGCCTCGCCTACAAGGCCTACCAGAACTATAAGAACGGCGCTGAGCCGGCGCAGGCCCCGGCCACGGGCGAGCCGGAACTGCTGCCGCCGCCCAAGGATACCGCCTTCGACCCCTCGCAGGCGCCGCAAGGCGAGGCCGAGTTCACGCTGACGCTGGTCAGGGCAATGATCTCCGCGGCCAAGGCGGATGGCCATGTCGACGACGAGGAGCGGCAGAAGATCGCCGATAAGCTCAAGCTCGCCGGCATCGGGGCGGATGCGGAGAAGTTCCTGATGGCAGAGCTCGAGAGCCCGCTCGACCTCGACGCGCTGGTCGCCGGCGCCAAGACCGACGCGCAGAAGCTCGAGCTCTACACCGCCTCGCGCCTCACCATCGACCCCGACACCCGCACCGAGCGCGGCTATCTCGATCTGCTCGCCGGCCGGCTCGGCCTGCCGGACGCGCTGGTCGACCATGTCGAGGCGACGGTCTCGGCGGCGAAGGCGCCGGCTTGAGCCGCGTCCAACCGGCGCTGACAAGTCCGGGTTGGTAAACGCGCTCGTGGCGCGCTGCCGGCCGTTAACCTTTCGTTAACCCAGCAAGCGCATCATTCTAGGCAGTCGGACCGGCTTTTCCTCCTCCCAAGCGCGGTTCAGATCAGGGCGGTCGCCAATGACCGCCCTTTTTGTCGGCCCGTTGTCTTGCCGGCCTCTTCTCTTTTGTCGGCAAGAGCCGCTTGCCACGGTCCCTATCATTTGCGATGCCACGTGTTCTTCCAGCAATGACCGGGAAGGGATGACGATGACCGCCATGGCAGAGAAAACCGCCATCGTTACCGGCGCCGGCACCGGCATCGGCAAGAGCGTTGCCACGACGCTGCTCCAGGCAGGATGGAACACCGTGTTCTGCGGCCGGCGCAAGAAGCTGCTCGAGGAGGCGATCGCCGAGGCCGGGAAGACGAGCGCCAAAGCGCTCGCAGTCAGTTGCGACATCAGCAAGGCCGACGAAGTCGACGACATGTTCGAGACCGTGGTGGAGGCGTTCGGGCGCGTCGACCTGCTCTTCAACAATGCCGGCATGGGTTACAAGTCGACGCTGATCGACGAGATCCCCGTCGAGGTCTGGAACGATGTCGTGGGCGTCAACCTCACCGGCTCGTTCCTGTGCGCCCGCGCCGCCTTCGGCGTCATGCGCCGGCAAAAGCCGATGGGCGGGCGCATCATCAACAACGGCTCGGTGTCGGCCTATGCGCCGCGCCCGGGCTCGGCGCCCTATACGGCGACCAAGCATGCCATAACCGGCCTGACCAAGACGCTGGCGCTCGACGGCCGGCCCTATGACATCGCCTGCGG
>NZ_RZSL01000632.1:0-3245 GCF_003997355.1 Mesorhizobium sp. M1E.F.Ca.ET.041.01.1.1
GGTCAGCAAGCCGGTTCAGTTCAGCCTCGTCCCGTTCGCCGCCTCGGTCAATGTCGGCCCGGCGAATGAATATGCAAGCTGGATGGATCCCAAGGGGATTTCGCCCATCCATCATGAGAATTTCGACTGGACGACGATGAGCCAGACGGCGTCGCCCTGGGGATCGACCAAATATGCGGAGAAGGTCGGCGACGCTTGGTACGCACGCGGAACCGGCTGGGACGCGACCCAAAAGGACCGGGAACTGACGCGCACGTCGCTCTACAAGCAGATGCAGCGCGTGGCAACAACGACGTCCACGACCACATGCACCGGCACGGGCTGGAATAGGGTTTGCACGACCACGACATCACCAGCAACCTATGCCAGCATCGCGAGTTGGGGCGGTTGCGTTGAATCGCGGCCATATCCCTATAATATCCAGGACACCGCCGCTTCCACGGCGACCCCTGCGACATTGTTCGTGCCGATGTTCGCTCCAGACGAAACCGACAACAACGATGGCTCTTGGCGCCCCGCCTACAGCAATTGGCATGTCGATATGTCGACAGGCACGGACGCGGAACGGCAACGCTACATGCCGAAATATTTCAGTCCAGGTACCGGAGTCACCCTTGCCTACGGGATGGACGCAGGACCGAATACAAGTTGCACCACCACTGCGATTACGCCGCTGACCGATGTCTCCACCACGGCCGGCGCGAGCGCGGTCAAGACGGCCATCGATGCCATGGTCGATGTCGGCGCCACGAACGTGCCGGAAGGCATGGCCTGGGGCTGGCGGACCCTTTCCAGCACCGCACCTTTCACCGATGGCCGGTCCGAAAGCGAGAGGGGCAACGACAAGGTCGTCATCGTGCTCACCGACGGCGCGAACACTTACTACACGCCAAACTCATTGGGAGCCAACGACCTAGCCGGCGCCAAATCCACCTACTCGGCCCTGGGTTATGTGAAGCCGTACAACACTACCTACTCCTATGGCCGCCCGTTCCTCGGCACCAGCAGCAGCGTCAGCAAGACCGATTATTCGAACGCCAACTACACGAAGGCGATGAGCGAGCATTTCGCCACGCTTTGCGACAATGCCAAGGCGGCTGGAATCATCGTCATGACCATCGCGCTCGACCTCGATGCCGGCAATACGACCGAGGCCGCGCAGATGAGCGCGTTGAAGACCTGCTCGTCCGATTCGCGCTTCCGCCAGGATCCGAACGATCCGAGCAAGCCGGCGAAGCTGTTCTGGAACTCGACCGGCGCCACGCTGTCGGACGACTTCAAGGCGATCGGCAACGAATTGTCGAACCTGCGCATCGTCAGCTGATCCGAAAGGGGGCAACTACCAAGATGCGCGAATTCTGGCGTCGATTTTGCCGTGACCGGCGCGGCAATTATGCCCTGGTGACAGCGATCGCCATGGTGCCCCTGATGGGCGCCGTGGCGCTGGCCGTCGACTTCAGCGAACTCAACCGCCAGAAGCAGATGGTGCTGAACGCACTCGACGCCGCCAACTTCGCCGCGGCGCGGCGACTTGCCGAGGGCGCGACGGACGACCAGATCAAGGCCTATGCGGTCGACTTCTTCAATGCCAACCTCAACAACATCGATCCCGCGAACGTATCGCTCGATGTCACGCTGCCCAGCAACCAGGCCGGCGGCGGCTTGCTGACCATGAGCGCGACACTCAATTACCACCCCTATTTCTATCCGGCGTCGGCACTGCTCGTCGGCGTGAGCGAAGCCGACGCGAACAAGCCGGTCAAGCTCGACATGAATTCCCAGGTGCGGCTGAAGAACACGCTGGAAGTGGCGATGGTGCTCGACAATTCGGGCTCGATGTCGACGGCAGGCACCGGCACCGGGCAGAAGCGCATCGACCTGCTCAAGCAGGCCGCCAAGCAGCTCGTCGACACGCTGGCGCAGCAGGCGGCGCAGATCAAGCAGATCGACAAGCCCGTCCAGTTCAGCCTCGTGCCTTTCGCCGCCTCGGTCAATGTCGGACCGCGGAACGACAACGCCCCGTGGATGGATACTTACGGCCTGTCACCGATAGCCAACGAGAATTTCGACTGGTCGACGCTGAGCGCGTCCGACAAACACGCCGAGAAGATCAACGGCATCTGGTACAAGAAAGGCACCGGCTGGGGCGCGGAGGAAGGCCAGATCCTGACCCGCTTCGAGCTCTACCGCGACATGAAGGTCGTCACCAGCCACGAACGTATCGCCGGCAGCAAGCGCGTCGTCTGCGACGAATACCGCGACAACCACACCTGCAAGCGCAGCCATGACGAATACGACTATGTCGACACTTACGGCCCGTTCGCCAGTTGGCAGGGATGCGTCGAGGTGCGGCCCTATCCTTACAATGTCGACGACACGCCGGCTTCGGGCAGCCCCAACAACACCGGCACCGGCGAAGGCGACCCCGCCACCATGTTCGTGCCGATGTTCGCGCCGGACGAGCCCGGCAACCACTGGTATGTGACCCAGGACCCTGACGAGCCGAAGCCGGTGACCTACGGCGCCGCCAACAGCTGGTGGAACGACGAGCCGTCGAGCACCACCGGCAAGACCAGGCAATCCAATATGGCCAAGTATTTCCAGCCGCGGCCGATGAATGCGCCGGTGCTGAGCAAGGGCGCCGGTCCCAACTACAGTTGCACCACGACCCCGATCACGCCGCTCACCGACGTCACCAATGCGGACGGGCTCGCCGCTATCAAGGCGGCGATCGACCTGATGGTTCCCAACGGCAACACCAACGTTCCGGAAGGCATGGCCTGGGGCTGGCGCACCGTCTCCAGCGCGGAGCCCTTCACGGAAGGGAGGCTGGAGACCGAACGCGGCAACGACAAGGTCGTCATCGTGCTCACCGACGGCGAGAACACCTATTCGACGGTGAGTTCCGACCCGGCCGGAAACAAGTCGACCTACGCCGCCTACGGCTATACCGGCGTCGGCTATAACGGCACCTCGGTCACCCGCCTGTTCGGCGGCACGTCGAGCGACATCGGTCAGTTCAACTACACGTCGGGCAACTATACCGCCGCGATGAACGAGCAGATGGCCAAGCTGTGCGACAACGCCAAGGCGGGCAACATCATGGTGATGACGGTGGCCCTCGACATGTCCTCGACCGATGCCGACGACAAGAAGGCGATGGATGCGCTCAAGGCCTGCTCGTCCGACTCCCGCTTCCGCAAGGATCCGGCCGACCCCAGCAAGCCGGCCAAGCTGCTCTGGAA
>NZ_RZSL01000633.1:0-3242 GCF_003997355.1 Mesorhizobium sp. M1E.F.Ca.ET.041.01.1.1
CCCGAGCAGCGCCGCGAGGCTGTGCGCGGCCATTATTACGAATGGCCGGGAATGGATGGCCGCCGCGGCGAGATCTGGTGCTACAGCGACCGTTTCTCCTATCGTCCCGGTGAAACGGTGACGCTGCATGTCAGCTCAACAGCGCCGCGTTTCAGCATCGTTGTCGTCCGCGATGGGAGAACCGAGACGAAGGTCTTCGAGGAAGTGGGCCTGTCGGCGCGATGGCAGGACACGCGGGACCAATGCTCGGTTGAAGGCTGCGGCTGGGAAGCGTCGTTCGAATTTCGTATCGGCGAGGATTGGCCGTCGGGGGCCTATCGCGTCACGCTCTCGGCCGACGGCGGTGATGGTGAGCCGATCCTTAGCCACCATCTGTTCATCGTCGCGCCCCTGCCCGGCCGCAAGCCCGGCCGCCTGCTGCAGGTCGCCGCGACCGGCACCTGGACGGCCTACAACACCTGGGGCGGCTCCAATCATTATCAGGGCATCACCGGCCCGAACCGCGACCAGTATGCGACGACGGTATCGACGCAGCGCCCCTGGTGCCGCGGCTTCGTGGTGCTGCCCAAGGACGCGCCTCGCGTGCCGCTGGAAGTTGCGGTGCCGCCGAAGACCGTGCCGCGCTATCCGCATATGGAATGGGCTTTCGCCACTGGCCATTCGAAGAAATACGCCTCTTCCGGCTGGGCGAGCTACGACAGCCATTTCTTCCGCTTCGCCGAGCGCGCCGGCTATGCAATCGATCTTGCCAGCCAGCACGAATTGCATTTCTCGCCCGAAATCCTCGATGGCTACGACTGCGTCGTCTTCAGCGGCCATGACGAATACTGGACCTGGGAGATGCGCGACGCCGTCGACAATTATGTCGAGCGCGGCGGCCATGCTGCCCGCTTCGCCGGCAACTTCATGTGGCAGACCAGGCTGGAGGACGAGGGCCGCCGCCAGGTCTGCTACAAATACCGCGCCCGCGCGGAGGACCCCGCTTATCGCGGCGACGTGACGCGCGCCACCAACTCCTGGGAGGCGCCGGAGATCGGCCGCCCAGGCAGCGCCACCTTCGGCCTCCATGCGACCAGGGGCGTCTATGCCGGCTGGGGCGGCTGCGCGCCGCGCGGCGTGCGCGGCTTTCCCGTCTATCGGCCGGAGCATTGGGCGTTTGCCGGCACCGGCATCTATTATGGCGACCTGCTTGGCGCCGACAGCCATGTCTACGGCTACGAAGTCGACGGGCTCGATTTCGAGATCCGTGGCGGCCTGCCCTACCCGACGGCGGAGAGCGGCGCGCCGGATGGCCTGCAGGTGCTGGCCGTCGGCATGGCGAGCCAGGTCGAGGAAAGCGCCGACATCCCGATCAAGGATCAGTTCCTTGCCGACGAGGACGGGCGCTTCACCGCCGAGACGCTGTTCGGCGAGGCGAGCGATGCCAATCTCGACAAGGTCAAGCGCGGCAACGGCATGATCGTCAACTTCCCGCGCGGCAAGGGCGAAGTCTTCCATGCCGGAAGCTGCGAATGGGTAGCCGGCCTGTTGAGGCAGGACGCGATGGTCGAACGCGTGACCAAAAATATTCTCGACCGCTATCTCGGAAAGACCTGACATGCCGAAACTGGAAGTGCAGCCCTCGCCCGAAGCCGAAGCGCGGCCGCCATCGCATCTGTTCTATCTCTCCAGCCTGCGCCGGCCGCTGGTCGACCGCGCCGAAGGCATCTATTTTTGGACCAAGGACGGTCGCCGCTTCATCGACGGCTCGAGCGGCCCGATGGTTGCCAATATCGGCCACTCCAACCGCAACGTGCTCGATGCCATGAAGCGGCAGATGGACAAGACCACTTTCGCCTACAGGCTGCATTTCGAGAACGAGCCTGCGGAAGAACTCGCGCGGAAGCTCGCCAGCAAGCTACCGGCCGGCATGGACCGTATCTTCTTCGTCTCCGGCGGCTCCGAGGCGACCGAATCCTGCATCAAGCTTGCCCGGCAATGGGCGGTCGCCACCGGCCGGCCGAAGCGCTGGAAGGTGATCACCCGCTTCCCCTCCTATCATGGCGGCACGCTGGGCTCGCTGGCGGTCACCGGCGACGACGCGCTTGCCGAGACCTTCACGCCATTGATGCAAGTGATGCCGACCGTGCCGGCCCCCACGGCCTGGCGCGACCGCGACAACCTCTCGATGGAACAGCGCGGCATCCGCTACGCCGACATGCTGGAGGAAAAATCCTCGCCGAAGGCCCGGAAAGCGTTTTGGCCTTCATCATGGAGCCGGTCGGTGGCGCAGCCACGGCAGCCCTTGTAGCGCCCGACAGCTACTATCCGCGCATCCGTGAAATCTGCGACCGCTACGGCATTCTTCTTATTCATGACGAAGTGATGTGCGGCTCCGGCCGCACCGGCAAATTCCTGGGCGGTGACCACTGGAACTGCAAGCCGGACATCGTCGCGCTGTCGAAGGGGCTGGGCTCGGGCTATGCGCCGCTCGGCGCGCTGGCGGCTCCGATGCGCTTGGTCGAGCCGCTGCTGGCTGCCGGCGGCTTCCAGCATGGCCACACCTATGCGGGTAATCCGCTGGCCTGCGCGGCAGGGCTTGCGGTGCTCGGCGAAATGGACCGCCTCGATCTGATCGCCAACGCTGCCGCCATGGGCGACGTGCTGATCGGCGAATTGAAGGAATTGCAAAAGCGCTTCCCCTTCATGGCCGACGTGCGTGGCAAGGGCTTGCTCCTCGGTGTGGAAATGGTCGCCGATCCGGAGACGCTGAGGCCCATCGATCCCGCCCGCAAGGCGACGCAGCGCCTGCTCGACCTCGCCTATGCGCGCGGCCTGATCATCTATGGCCGCAGGGTCAAGGGCGGCGTCGACGGCGACAATTTCATGGTGGCGCCGCCGATGATCATCACGCGCGAGCAGATCGGCGAGATGATCGCCATCATCGGCGACTCGCTTGCGGCGCTCGCCACCGAACTCGACCTGCCGGTGGAAGGCTGAGGGACGACAATGGCGCCCAGGAAAGTCATCATCACCTGCGCCGTCACCGGATCGGTGCACACGCCGTCGATGTCGCCGCATCTGCCGGTGACGCCAGACCAGATCGCGACCGACGCCATCGCCGCGGCCGAAGCCGGCGCCTCGATCCTGCACCTGCACGCCCGCGACCCGAAGGACGGCAGGCCGACGGCCGATCCGGACGTGTTCATGCAGTTTCTGCCGCGCATCAAGCAGGCGACCGATGCGGTGATCAACATCACCAC
>NZ_RZSL01000634.1:0-3232 GCF_003997355.1 Mesorhizobium sp. M1E.F.Ca.ET.041.01.1.1
ATTGGCCGACCGCCGCTCCCAAGCCGCCAGAGAGTAAGTTCCAGGACATGGTCGACAGGGATAACCGTGACGATTGGAGGCGCGAGCGCTCCTTGCTTGCGCTCGGCCAGGCCGTGCGCGGCGAGGACACCGCCGACGCTTCGCTGGTTTCGATCGGCGACAAGGCCGACCCGTCATGGCGCGAGGACGCCGCGGCGCGCCATCGCGCCGCGCGCTTCGAGCGCGAAGGGCGGTCAGACCCGCAGGCCGCGAACCCGGAACTTACGGCACATATAGATAAACCCGGTCAACCTCAGGTCGATCCGCTTTCGGAAACGGTCCGGGCCGGGGACGAATGGGCCGCGCAAGAGGCCCATCCGCAAGCCGGACCGCGCGAAGAGGGCCGTTCCCCGGGCTATTCTTCCCCAGACCATTCTTCTCCGCCCGCGTTCGAGCCCCGCCATGCCGAACCTCGCTACGCAGGCCGGCCGCTGGCGGGCAACGATACCGACGCGCAGGAGTGGATGCCGCTGATCGACCCGATGCAGGTCGTCCGCGGCATCACTCGCTCCAAGGCGCTGATCGTCTCGACAACGATCCTGGGCGCCGCGCTTGGCATTGCCATCGCGCTGTCGACGCCGAAGAAATATGAGGCCACCACCGAGGTCATCGTCGACCCGCGCGACCTCAAGCTCACCGATCGCGACCTGACGCAGAATGTGGTCGCCTCGGACGCGACGCTCGCCATCGTCGAGAACCAGGTCCGCATCCTCACCTCGGGCACGGTCCTCAACAAGGTTGTCGCGGATCTCAACCTCACCAACGACCCTGAATTCAACGGCCAAGGAAAAGGCGGTCTCGGTCTGATGTCGACACTCCGCTCCATCCTGTCGCGGCAGGATGCGCAGAGCCCGGCCGACGATGCCCGCCGCAACGCGCTGGCAGTCCGCAATCTGGCGGAGAGCCTCGATGTCGAGCGCGGCGGCAAGACCTTCGTCGTCTCGGTTACCGCCACCACCCAGGATCCGGACAAGTCGGCCCAGATCGCCAACGCCATGATCTCGGCCTTCCAGGAGATCTCCAGCAAAATCCAGTCCAACACGGCGGGCCGCGCCACCGACGAACTCACGGCCAGGCTCGACGAATTGCGCAAGGGTGTCGAGACAGCGGAGCGCAAGGTCGAGGATTTCAGGGCGACGCACGATCTTGTCGACGCACAGGGCCACCTGATCAGCGACGATCAGATGCTGAAGCTCAACGAGCAGCTTTCGGTCGCCCGCGCCCGTACGCTTGAGCTCAATGCCCGCGCCGCCTCGGCGCGTGCGCTGAACGTCAATGCGGTTCTCAACGGCACCTTGCCCGAAGAGATCAACTCCAACACCATGAGCGAGCTGCGCTCGCAATATGCGGCGCTGAAACAGGAAGCCGACCGCGCGGCGGTGAGGCTCGGGCCGCGCCATCCGGAGATCGAGGCGCTCAACGCCCAGCTTGCCGGTGCGCGCGAGCGCATCGGCGCCGAATTGCAGCGCATAGCCTCCTCGCTGCAGGTCGATTTGAAGCGCTCCGTCCAGCTCGAGCAGGACCTTGCGTCGCGTCTGGCGCAGGCCAAGGTGCAGAGCGGCGACGTCAACAACAACCTGGTTTCGCTGCGCGAGCTCGAGCGGGAGGCCGCCGCCAAGCGCTCTGTCTATGAACAGTTCCTGCTGCGCGCCAAGGAAACGGGCGAGCAGAAGGACATCAACACCGCCAACATCAATGTCATTTCGGAGGCCTACCCGCCGCTTGAAGCGAAGGGGCCATCGCGTGCCGTTAAGGCGCTGGCAGGCCTGCTGGCCGGCCTTTTCGCCGGCATCGGCCTTGGCGCGCTGCGTGGCGCCTATGCGAGCTTGCGCGAAACCGCCAATGCCCGCTCGCGCCGCAGGACCGACGGGCGCGCGTCGACCTCCGAGGGCAAATCCTACCAGGCCGCTCCGCCAGTGCCGTCTGTTAAGCCTTCACCGGCATCGCCCGTTGCTTCGCCGCCTCCGGCAACATCCGTCGCGCCGGCCCCGGTGCGGGGCGGTCGTCCAGGGCTCTTGGGGGCGCTGGCTTCGTCGTTGCGCTACCTTACGCAGCGCGGGCCGGGTGAGGCGGTCGATACAGGTGCCGTCCCAGGTGAAAGTGCCCGGCGCGCGCCGATGGGCGAGGCTCGTTCTTCCCGTCCGGAAGCGCCGCGGCGGCCCGATGTCCAGCCTCCGCCCGCGCAAGGATCCTATTCGTATCGACCGGACTACGAACGGCCTGACCCGCATGACGATGCGTATTTGCAGCCGCCGATGGCCGGGGCGCGCCAGTCCCCGGAAGTCGACCAGCAGGGCCAGATCGACGAGCTGCGGGCCAGCCTGCGCGAATTCCGCGAGGCAGTGCGCGATCTGACCGAGAGCCGCTCGCGCCGCCGCTATTTCTAAAACGCGCCGTCTTCGATAAAAGCGGGCCTCGATAAAAGCTGACCTCGATAAAAGCAGCCGGTTTCGGGTTTACGGCATCCGACGACGCTTTGGCGGGATTGCCCGGCGGAATTTTCGTGAAAATGCCGCGCTGCAATCGACCGCATGCGCCCGGCGTTCGCGGATCGATTGTTGATTTGAGGATTGGGGTCGCATGAGCGCGGCCGCGCAAACAGTGCTGAAGGTGAGTGATGGCCGAAGTGATCGACGGAAAGAGTGTCGCCGAAGACGTTGTTCAAAAGGTCAAGGCGTTGACCGCCGATCTGTCGGCCAGGGGCGCGACCAGGCCGGGCTTAGCGGTGGTGATCGTCGGCGAGGATCCGGCAAGCCAGGTCTACGTCGCTTCGAAATCGCGCACGGCCAAGGAATGTGGCTTCCTCTCGCTCCAGCACACGCTGCCGGCCGAAACCACCGAGGCGCAGTTGCTCAAGATCATTGGCGACCTTAACGCCGATCCGTCCATCCACGGCATCCTCGTGCAGTTGCCGCTTCCGCGTCATATCGATTCCGGCAAGGTCATCCAGACGATCGCGCCGGAGAAGGACGTTGACGGCTTCCACTTCATCAATGTCGGCAAGCTCGGCACCGGCGAGCTGGAAACGGCTTTCGTGCCCTGCACGCCCGCCGGCTCGATGCTTCTGATCGAGCGCGTGCGCGGCAAGGACCTTTCCGGCCTCAATGCCGTAGTCGTCGGCCGCTCCAACATCGTCGGCAAGCCGATGGCCAATCTGCTGCTCGCCGCCAACTGCACGGTCACCATTGCGCAC
>NZ_RZSL01000635.1:0-3222 GCF_003997355.1 Mesorhizobium sp. M1E.F.Ca.ET.041.01.1.1
CGTCTATCTGGAGTGGAACCAGTCCTTCACCTATGCGCTGACCGCCGCGGTGCTTGCGGCCCGTCTCGCCGGCGCGCCGCAGTTCGACCCGCGTACGCCGGAGCAAGGCCTGACAGGCGATCAGATGAAGGCGCTGCAAACCAAGCTCGAAGCCAAGGGCTACGACGTCGGCACCGTCGACGGCATCCTGGGCACGAACACCCGCGAAGCGATCCGCAAGGAGCAGATGCGGCTCGGCCTGCCCGTGGATGGCTGGCCGACGCCGGAGCTGCTGGCGAAATTGTAGCGCCCTTCCCTTCTCCCCTTGTGGGAGAAGGTGGATCGGCGCGCAGCGCCGAGACGGTTGAGGGGTGTTGGACGGAATGAGACGTCAGTGTTTCCTGGAGCACCCCTCATCCGACCGAGCTTCGCTCGGCCACCTTCTCCCACAAGGGGAGAAGGAAAGAACTTAATCAGCCATCGTCTCCAGACTGGCGAACCCCTCCGGCGCGTCACCCTCATCGAAGGGCGTCGCAACCTCGACGAATGTATCGGGAAAGAATCCGTTGAAGCGCGTCCGGAGCGACAGCGAATAGGCACCGATATGGCCGATCTCGATCCAGTCGCCGGTATCGACCGTTTCCGGCAGCCAGAACGGCCGCGACAGGATGTCGACGGAATCGCAGGTCGCGCCGCAGACCTTGAACGGCACGATGGTCTTCTCGCTGCCGTTGCGCGTGCGGATCGCGGGATCGGGAATGAAGCGCGCCGGCAGCGTGATCTTGCCGGTCCATGAATCGGAGAGCGACGCCCAGATGCCGTCATTGATGTAGAGCCGCTTGCCCTTGCGCAAGAGCACGCGAACGATCAGCGACAGGCAACGCGCCACGATCACGCGGCCTGGCTCGGCCACCAGCGGCATCCGATCGAACTGGTATTCCTTGAGGTCGCCGGAGAGCCGCGACATGAGCTGCCCCAGCGAAGGCATTTCGATGTGCCTGCGATTGGGGTCATGGCCGTATTCGGCCGGAAAGCCGCCGCCGACATCGAGTCCGGCAATGTCGAAGGTCAGCCGGTTGCGCACCCAGTCGGCCGAGGCGAGCGCCCGCTCATAAGTGTCGGGGTCCTCGATCTGGCTGCCGACGTGGAAGCAGAGGCCGACCTTGTAGCCTGTGCGGTTGAGCCGCTCGGCAAGCTCGACCGCATTGGCGGGCCCGGCGCCGAACTTCTTCGACAGCTCATAGGCGGCTTGGCCCTTGGTCTGGATGCGCACGAACACCGTCAGCGCGCCCGGGTCGATATCGAGCGCACGCACGACGCGCGTCAGCTTGGTGATCTCGTCCTCATGGTCGAGCGAGATCACCCGGATACCGTATTTCTCCAGCGCCAGCTTGATGTCCGACTGCGCCTTGACCGGATGCATGTAGAGCATCTCAGCGTCGGGCGAGACGGCGCGCACGGCGGCGAACTCGCCGGGCGAGGCGACGTCGAAGGCGCCGACGCCTGCCTCGACCAGCGTCTTCAGCACGATCTGCTCGCCATTGGTCTTGACCGCATAGGCGGTCTTGCCGGGGAACATGCCCATGAACTGCAAGGCATCGGCCTTCAGCACCTGCGGACGGAAGCAATAGACCGGATCGTCCGGACGAAACGCCAGTGCCGCCTCGCGGGCATTTTCGAATCGCTGCATGGACGAATCCTTGATCTGGGGCGCGCACAATTAATCCTAGGTAGCCGCCAAAGAAAACAGTTCTGTGTCTCGTCTTCCCGGACGGCTCGCTGCACCCTTTTTCGAACGCTAAACCACCAGTCGGGTTTCGGGTGGCCCTTGCCGCCAGACCGGATATCGGTTGGAGGCTGTTCGGCGGGCCGAGACTGCGACCGGCCTGGGAGGGTTGACGACATGACGATTACGGCTGGCGCCGCGGCGACGCGCGGACCGATGACGCTCAAGGACTGGGCGCAACTGCTGCTGCTCGGCGCGATCTGGGGCGGCTCGTTCTTCTTTGCCCGCATTGCCGTGTCCGAGATCCACCCGCTGGCGCTGGTGCTGTTTCGCGTCGCCATCGCCGCGGCGGCGCTTCAGCTCTATCTGGCGATGCGCGGCCCGTCCTTCCGCCTCGCCTTTCCTTACGCCGGCATGTTCTTCCTGCTGGCATTCACCAACAACATCGTCCCCTTCTCCCTGATCTTCGCCGGCCAGACCGAGCTCGGCGCCGGAGTCGCTTCGGTGCTCAACGCCACCACGCCGTTCTGGACGCTGATCCTCGCCAACGCGCTCACCACGGACGAGAAGCTGTCGTGGAACAAGCTGGCCGGCATCGCGCTCGGCGTTGCCGGCACGGCAGTGATGATCGGGCCTGGCCTGGTCGCCGGCCTCGGCGGGCCGGTCTGGGCCAAGTTCGCGCTGATCGGTGCCTCGCTGTCCTACGCGGTTGCCCTGATGATCGCGCGCCGCTTCAAGGGCGTGCCCTCGCCGGTCATCGCCACGGGGCAGCTGACCGCCTCGACCATCATCATGGTCCCGGTCGTGCTCACTGCGTACGGCCCTGCCGGACTGTTTTCGGCCTCGCCGCCTGTCTGGGCCGCGGTGGTTGCGCTGGCGCTGCTGTCCACCGCCTTCGCCTATATCCTCTACTTCAACCTCGTCGCCTCGGCCGGCGCCACCAATGCCTCGCTGGTCACGCTGGTCGTGCCGGTCAGCGCGGTGCTGCTCGGTTTCCTGTTCCTCGGGGAACGACTGCAGCTCTTCGAAATGGGCGGCATGGCGCTGATCGCACTCGGCCTTCTCACCATTGACGGACGCCTGTTCGGCCGATGGTAGCGGTGTCATGCCACAACGCCGCCACAATTTATTCACAACGCCTGAGACGACTTTTGCCGAAGACTTTCAATGGCTAACGGCAAATCCCAAGTCGCAAATTCCACAATCATGTCGCATTGCAGCATGTTTTCCGCTTGCCTGTGGCACAAATGACTCTAGATTCCGGCCATAGCTCTTAAGAGGAGGCTATGGCATGGGACTGACGAGGCCAATCAACGCATTGATGATTTGTGCAGCGTTCGCATTCATCGGTGCCCTTATCATAGGCGTTCTTCCCTGACCCGCCAAAGCCGGGAAGACAAGCACCGAAAATAGTCCAAACAGTTCGAAAAGGCCGGGTTCCACCCGGCCTTTTCCGTTTCAATCTTTATGCATGTCGTATTCCCAAAACCGCTGCACACTTTTGGGCGACATGCATT
>NZ_RZSL01000636.1:0-3200 GCF_003997355.1 Mesorhizobium sp. M1E.F.Ca.ET.041.01.1.1
GCTCGGCGGTGGGCTCGAACTGGCCGCCGCCTGCGATTTCCGCGTCGCCGAAACCCAGATCAAGCTCGGCTTCCCCGAAACCTCGATCGGCGTCGTGCCCGGCTGGTCCGGCACGCAGCGCGCCGTGCGCCGCTTCGGCGCGCAGACGGTGCGGCGCATGGCTGTAGGGGGCGAAGTTCTGCTGGCGGGCGAGGCGCTCGCGCTCGGCGTTGTCGACCGCGTCGTCGAAACCGGCAAGGCCTTCGAGGAAGCCAGGGCCTGGGCTGAAAAGATCGCCGAACGCGGTCCGCTGGCGACCGAAGCCGCCAAGCTGATGATCGGCATTGCCGAGGGCGAGGAGAATGCCGCGGCGGCCGAAGCGCTGGCCAGCGGCTTCATTGCGCTCACCGGCGACCTCAAGGCCGGCGTCGGCGCCTTCAAGGCCAAGCAGAAGCCGGCCTTTTCGAGATCCTAGAGAAAATACGATGAACGCACCGCTCAAGATTTCCATGCCGGCCGAAGCGTCCCAAGCGCCGAAAAACTACAAGCTTTTGATCGACGGCAAGCACGTCGACGCCCGCGATGGCCGCGCCATCGAGCGCAACAGCCCCGGCCACGGCTTCGCCGTGTCGCGCTACACTCAGGCCGGCGCCGCGGAAGTGGAAGCCGCAGTGCAGGCAGCGCACAGGGCCTTCGAGAACGGCCCATGGCCGCGCATGAAGGCCTCCGAGCGCGCCGCCGTGCTGCTCAAGGCGGCCGACCTGATCGAGACCCGGCTGGAAGAGATCGCCCGGCTCGACGCGCTGGAATCCGGCAAGCCGATCGCCCAGGCGCGCGGCGAGATCGGCGGCGCCGTCGACATCTGGCGCTATGCCGCCTCGCTTGCCCGCACGCTCCACGGCGAGAGCTACGCCAATCTCGGGGACACCATGCTGGGCGTGGTGCTGCGCGAGCCGATCGGCGTCGTTTCGATCATCACGCCGTGGAATTTCCCGTTCCTGATCGTCAGCCAGAAACTGCCCTTCGCGCTCGCTGCCGGCTGCACGGCAGTGGTGAAGCCGAGCGAAATGACGTCGGCCTCGACCTTCGTGCTCGGCGACATCCTGCTCGAGGCCGGCCTGCCGGCCGGCGTCGTCAACATCCTCGCCGGCTTCGGCGCCGATGTCGGCGCGCCGATGGTCAGCCATCCGCTGGTCGAGATGGTGTCCTTCACCGGCTCGACTCGCGTCGGCAAGATGACCATGGCCGCCGCCTCGAATTCCTTGAAGAAGGTTTCGATGGAGCTTGGCGGCAAGAACGGCCAGATCGTCTTCCCCGATGCCGACCTCGAAGCGGCGGCGGACGCGGCGGTGTTCGGCGGCTTCTTCAACGCCGGCGAATGCTGCAATGCCGGCAGCCGGCTGATCGTGCATGAAGCGATCGCCGACGACTTCCTCGGCGCGGTGAAGGCGCTGGCGGAAAAGGTCAGAGTTGGCGACCCGCTCGACGACCGCACCAAGGTCGGCGCCATGATCTCTGCCGACCACATGACAAAAGTAGCCGGCTATGTGACGGCGGCGAAAACCGATGGCGGCAGCGTCTACAGCGGCGGCGGACAGCTCGCCTCCAATGCCGGCCAGTATCTCGACCCGACCATCGTCCGCAACGTCACCGAGGATATGGCCATCGCCCGCGAGGAAGTGTTCGGGCCGGTGCTGTCCGTGCTCACTTTTGAAACGATTGAAAAGGCATTGCACATCGCCAACAACACGCCCTATGGTTTGTCTGCGGGTGTGTGGAGCGCCAGCATCGACACATGCATGTCGGTGGCGCGCGGAGTGCGTTCGGGGACGGTTTGGGTGAACACGTTCATGGAAGGTTATCCCGAACTGCCCTTCGGCGGCTACAAGCAGTCCGGTCTCGGACGCGAACTCGGCAAACGCGCCGTTGAGGACTATACCGAGGAAAAGACCATTCAGTTTCATCGCGGCCAGCGCACCGGGTGGTGGGTCGGCTGAGTTGGGAGACCCCGGCGGCCATCCGCCGGTCATATGAATGCAACAAGGGAGGAAGTGTAATGTTGCGCAAACTGCTTATCGGAACGGCTCTCGCGACGAGCTTTGCGTTCTCGGCGCATGCCGCGGACGTCAAGGAAGTGCAGATGCTGCATTGGTGGACGTCGGGCGGTGAAGCGGCCGCTCTGAACGTGCTGAAGCAGGATCTGGCCAAGGAAGGCTATGCCTGGAAGGACGTACCGGTAGCCGGCGGCGGCGGCGACGCCGCCATGACCGCGTTGAAGGCGATGGTTGCGGCAGGCAACTATCCGACCGCCTCGCAGATGCTGGGTTACACCGTGCTCGACTACGCCGCCGCCGGCGTGATGGGCGACTTGACCGAGACCGCCAAGAAGGAAGGCTGGGACAAGTCGGTTCCGGCCGCCCTGCAGAAGTTCTCCGTCTATGACGGCAAGTGGGTCGCGGCTCCGGTCAACGTCCACTCCGTCAACTGGCTGTGGATCAACAAGGCGGTGATGGACAAGATCGGCGGCACCGAGCCGAAGACCTTCGACGACTTCATCGCGCTGCTCGACAAGGCGAAGGCGGCCGGCGTCATCCCGCTCGCGCTCGGCGGCCAGAACTGGCAGGAAGCCACCATGTTCGACTCCGTTGTGATGTCGACCGGCGGACCGGAGTTCTACAAGAAAGCGATGAACGACCTCGATGACGAGTCGCTCAAGTCTGACACGATGAAGAAGTCGTTCGACAACCTCGCCAAGCTCATCAAATATGTCGACCCGAACTTCTCGGGCCGCGACTGGAACCTTGCCACCGCCATGGTCATCAAGGGTGATGCGCTGGTTCAGGTCATGGGCGACTGGGCCAAGGGCGAGTTCCATGCCGCCAACAAGACCCCGGGCACCGATTTCCTGTGCTACCGCTTCCCGGGCACTGACGGCACCGTGATCTACAACTCCGATATGTTTGGCATGTTCAATGTCCCGGACGACCGTAAGGCCGCCCAGGTGGCTTTGGCCACCGCCACTCTGTCGAAGAGCTTCCAGTCGGCCTTCAACGTCGTGAAGGGTTCGGTCCCGGCCCGCACCGACGTGCCTGACACCGACTTCGACGCTTGCGGCAAGAAGGGCATCGCCGACCTGAAGAAAGCCAACGACGGCGGCACGCTGTTCGGCTCGCTGGCCCAGGGCTATGGCGCGCCTCCGGCGGTTGCCAACGCCTACAAAG
>NZ_RZSL01000637.1:0-3191 GCF_003997355.1 Mesorhizobium sp. M1E.F.Ca.ET.041.01.1.1
TCGTTCGGCGATGCCGGTCCCGACGCCGACACGGAGAACCTATGAGCACTCGTCTTTTCGCGGCATCGCTGGTGCTGAACGTCTTTCTGATCGGCGCGCTCGCCGGCGGCGCCGGCTGGCTGATCGGCAAGTCCAATCCGGGCTATTCGCTGGAAGCTGCAGGCGGCAGGCTGCCCGCCGCCGATCGCAAGGCGTTCCGCCAGGCGCTGCGCGAGGTGCGTCGCGAGTCCCGCGCGGTCATCCTCGACGGGCAGCAGGCACGGCGCGAAGCGGCCAACCTTCTGCAACAGCCGACACTCGACGCGAACGCTCTGGCCGCCGCCCTCGAGCGGGCGCGCACTGCCGACGCCACCATCCGCAGCCGGCTGGAACAGCGCATCGTCGAATTCGCCGCATCGAGCTCGCCGCAGGACCGCAAGCTCCTGGCCGACGCCTTGCTGCGCCAAGTCGGCAGGCAGCGGCCGCCGCCTGCAAAAAATACGCCCTGAGGAGCGACGGAAACCGCCGCTACCCTCCGTTCAAGGGAAGAGGGACACGCCTGCTGCCGCGTCAATGCGGGACAGGTTGGTTTCAACCTTGAGAAACTTGGGGAGTATCCCATGAACGGTCTGACGAAATATTCGCTCGCTGCGGCTCTTGCCGTCGGCGGGACGGTCGCGGCAAGTGCGGCTTCCGCAATGCCGATCGCGCCGGTTGCTGCGCCGGCGCTGGTCGAGCATGTGGCCTGGGGCTGCGGTCCGGGCTGGCGTCCCAACCCGTGGGGACGCTGCGTGCCCAATCGCCGCGTCATCTATCCGGGCTATTACTATTGGGGCGGACCGAGCGTCTATATCGGCCCGGTCTGGCACCCGTACCACCGCTGGCATCACTGGCGCCGCTGGTGAAGCCCGGCCCAGCTCACGATGCCGGCGCCGACGCCGGATCGTGAGCTTGTGATCTTTCAGAACTGGTCGGCCGACGCGATCTGCGTCGGCCCTGCGACGGAGGCTGCATTGGCCCTACCCGTTTCAAATGCCGCTCCGCCCGACCCGGCGCTTGTCGCGCTCAACCGCTTCGGGCTCGGCGCGAGACTTGGCGACGATCTCGGCAAGATCGCCGGCAACGCACGCGGCTATCTCGAGGGGGAACTCAAGCAGCCGGATATCGCGCTTATCTCGGTCGACGATTCAAAGAATGCCGGGTTGCTGGACGGCACCGCCGCGATCCAGGCCAGCATGGCCGCCGCCGCCGAACGCAAGGCGGCGCGGGGAGAGAAGGCGGCGCCCGCCATGCAGCCCGCAACAGACGCTCCGGACAGCTCAGCCGACGCAAAAAACAAGCCGGTCGTGCCGCCGGTCGAGGCCGATATCTATCGCGACGAAGCGCAGGCCCGTTTCGACAACGCGATCAACGCCGGCCCCGGCTTCGTCGAACGGCTGGTCGGTTTCTGGTCGAACCATTTCTGCGTCTCGGCCGCCAAGGGCCAGATCGTGCGGGCCTGCGCCGGCGCCTTCGAGCGCGAGGCCATCCGCCCTTTCGTGCTCGGCCGCTTCGCCGACATGCTGCTCGCGGTCGAGCACCATCCGGCGATGCTGTTCTATCTCGACAACCAGCAGTCGATCGGGCCGGATTCGCGCGCCGGCAAGAGGCGCGGCCGCGGCCTCAACGAAAACCTTGCCCGCGAGATCCTGGAACTGCACACGATGGGCGTCGGCAGCGGCTATGCCCAAGCCGACGTCACCAGCTTTGCCGGCATGCTGACCGGTTGGACGATGGCCGGCCGCGAGGGGCGTCTGGGCGAACCCGGCAGCTTCGTCTTCAACGCCAACGCGCATCAGCCCGGCAAGGCGGTGCTGCTCGGCAAGACTTATCCGGACGGCGGCATGGGCCAGGCGGAAGCCGCGCTCAACAATATCGCGCGCCATCCGGCGACCGCGCGACATATCGCCGGCAAGCTCGCATGCCATTTCATCGCCGACGAGCCGCCTCCTCGGTCGGTCGCGCATCTCGCCGAAGTCTTCACCAAGACGGATGGCGACCTGCACGCGCTGGCGCTGGCGCTGATCGACATGACCGAGGCCTGGTCGATGCCGCTGACCAAGCTGCGTGCGCCGTTCGACTATGTCGTTGCGGTCCGGCGGGCGATCGGTCCGTCCGCCGGCAACGAACCGCAACGGACGCTTCGCTGGCTAAGAGCATTGGGCGAGCCGCTCTGGCAGCCGCCCGGCCCGAACGGCTTTCCCGACCGGACCGACAACTGGGCTTCAGCCGAAGGCCTGAAGACGCGGCTCGACATCGCCTGGCAAGCCGCGAAGCAGGCCGACGATATCGGCAATCCCAGCGACATGCTCTCCACCCTGATCGGTGCTTCGGCATCGGCCGAGACGCGAGAGGCGATCGCGCGCGCCGAATCCAGACAGCAGGGTCTGGCGTTGTTGTTGATGGCTCCGGAATTCCAGCGACGGTGACTTTGCAATGGAGATGTGGTAATGAGCCTTCTTTGTGAAACTCCCAATCTCTCCCGCCGCGCCGTGCTGACGACTGGCGGCGCGCTGTTTGCCTGGGCCTATCTGCCGCGCTTCGCGCGCGCCGCCGACAATCGCGACCCGCGCCTGATCGTCATCGTGCTGCGCGGCGCACTCGATGGGCTGTCGACGGTCGGCCCGGTCGGCGACCCCGACTATGCCGGCCTGCATGGCGATATCGCGCTCTCGCTCTCAGGTCCCAACCCGGCGCTGCCGCTCGACGGCTTCTTCGCGCTCAACCCGGCGATGCCGGTGTTCGCGCGGCTGTTCAAGGCGGGCCAGGCAGCGGTCGTGCACGCGGCCGCGACCGGCTACCGCGAACGCTCGCATTTCGACGGCCAGGACGTGCTGGAAAGCGGCCTACCGGGGCCGGGCAATGCCACGACAGGCTGGCTCAACCGGGCGCTTGCCAGCCTGCCGTCAGGCGACCGCGTGGCGAAAGCCGGCGGGCTCGCAATCGGGCCGTCGACGCCGCTGGTGATCCGCGGCGCCGCACCCGTGCTCGGCTGGGCGCCGCAGGCCTTGCCGGCGCCCGGCGACGCGCTGGCAGAGCGTGTGCTCGACCTCTACAATCATCGCGACCCGGTGCTGGCGGCGGCGCTGCAGAAGGGCCTCGACGCCGACCGGATGGCGATGAGCGACCAGATCGGCGGCAAGGCGATGAAACCGAGAGGCGTCCTCGACAAC
>NZ_RZSL01000638.1:0-3182 GCF_003997355.1 Mesorhizobium sp. M1E.F.Ca.ET.041.01.1.1
GGCAGGATCGCTCTCAGGCATTCGAAGGCGCGGCCGAGCTGCCAGGGGCGCGCCTTGCTGATCGGATTGTAGAGCGCGATGACGAAGCCGGCGCCGGCCGCCGCCAGCAATCTCAGCTCGATCAGGTCCCAAGGCTTCAGATTGTCCGAGAGCGAGATGGCGCAGAAATCATGGCCGAGCGGCGCGCCGATGCGGGCGGCAACCGCAAGCATGGCGGTGACGCCAGGGACGACGTTGAGGTCGATGGCTCGCCACTCCTGCGGACCCGCTTCGATCGCCTCGCAGACGGCGGCTGCCATGGCAAAGACACCGGGGTCGCCGCCGGAAACGACAGCGACGTTGTGGCCTTCGGCCGCCTTGGCGAGTGCCTCGTTGGAGCGGGCGAGCTCCTCGCGATTGTCGGAGGCGACGCGGGTCTGGTCCTCCCTCAGCTCGAGCCGGTCGAGATAGGGCTTGTAGCCATAGAAGAAGGAAGCCTCGGCCACGGCGTGGCTTGCCTGCGGCGTGACCTGGTCGGCATTGCCGGGACCGAGACCGATGACGGTGAGGCGGCCGCTCATGGCTTTGCTCCGGGGGCTCCGGGACGGGCGGACCAGCCGGCGATCAGAACGATGGCGAAATAGGGCGCCTTGTCGTCCGGCTTTTCGGTGAGCCGCATCGAGACGCTGCCCGACATGGTGCCGCGTTCCACATAGACGGCTTTCGCCAGCTTGCCGGTCGCTTCCAGCGCGCGGCGGATTTTTGGCAGGTTGCGGCCGACCTTCATGATGACGGCGGCATCGGTGTCGGCGAGGCGCCGCGTCAGTTCGAACTCGCTCATCGTGCCCGGAAGCACGGTCAGCACGTCATCGCCCTGGACGATCGGCAAGCCGGTTGCCGACCAGCAGCCCGACATGGCGGTGATGCCGGGGATGACTTCGGTCGGGAAGCGGTGCGCAAGGCGGACATGCAGATGCATATAGGAGCCGTAGAAGAGCGGATCGCCCTCCGACAGCACCGCGACCATCTTGCCGGCGCCAAGATGCCCGGCGATCTGCTCGGCCGATTGCTCGTAGAAATCGGTGATCTGCGAACGGTAGTCGTCGTGATCCTTGTCGATCTCGGTTGTCACCGGATAGAGCAGCGGCAGCTCGATCATATCCGGCCGGAAGCGCGCCTCGACGATGGCGCGGGCATTGCTGTTGTTGCCGCGCTTGGCGAAGTAGGCAACGACATCGGCCTCGGCCAGGGCGCGCGCCGCCTTCAGCGTCAGCAGTTCCGGATCGCCGGGGCCGGTGCCGACGCCGACCAGGCGTCCTTTCGGGAGAGCGTTCACAGGCCTGGCCTCGCCAACGAATTAAGCGCCGCCGCTGTCATGGCGCTGCCGCCCAGCCTGCCGCGCACGATGGCATAGGGCACGCCATAGGAATTCTCGGCCAGCGCATCCTTGGATTCGGCGGCGCCGACGAAGCCAACCGGCATGCCGATGATCGCGGCCGGCTTCGGCGCGCCGTCGTGCAGTTTTTCGAGCAGATAGAAAAGCGCGGTCGGCGCGTTGCCGATGGCGACGACCGATCCGGCCATCCGCTCGCCCCAGAGGTCGATCGCGGCGGCCGAGCGCGTGTTGCCGATTTCCTTGGCGATCTCGGCGGTGCGCGGGTCGCGGAGCGTGCAGATCACCTCGTTGCCGGCCGGCAGCCGGGCGCGGGTGACGCCATGCGCGACCATCTCCGCATCGCAGAAGATCGGCGCGCCGGCGGCAAGCGCCGCGCGGGCCGCATCGACGAAACCCTTCGAGAAGGCGAAGTGGCCGGCGGCTTCGACCTGCCCGCAGGCATGGATCATGCGGATCGCGACATCGGCTTCCGCCTCGGAAAAGCGCGAGAGATCGGCCTCGGCGCGGATGATGACGAAGGAGCGCTCGTAGATCGCCATCCCGTCATGGATATAGTCGTAGGCGGCCATTCTTCAGTTCCGTCGATAGAGTTCAGCGAGGCCGGCCGCGCCAAGCCTTGTAAGGCACGCGGCTGCAGTCTCGCCGGGATGTCGTTGCTCGCGGACCGCCTCGGCAATGCCGGCGACCCCGCGCGCGGCGTCATAGCCCGGCCTGTATCCGGCAGGAAGGGCCTTTGCCGTCCCGTCCACGACAAGTCCGGCTCCTTTTTCGTCGCCGACCAGGGTCAACGCTGTCGAGCCTGGATGCGCGCAACCCTTGGCGCAGCCGGAAATGTGCAGGGTGAGCGAGGCATCGAGGAGGTCGGCGCTTTCCTTCGCGATTATCTCGGCGATGGCGCGGGTGGCGATGCGGCCGGAAGAGCAGGCCGATATGCCGGGACAGGCGGCGATGCGGGTGCGCGGGTCGGTCGCAGAGGTGACAAAGCCGAGGGTGGCGGCTGAGGCTTCAAGGGCTGGGCAGGCGGACGGGGAGAGGCCGAGGAAGAGCAGGGCGCGGCCGGGTGCCGGGCGGATTTCGGTGGCGCCGAAGACGAGGGCCTGTCGGGTCATTTCAATGAGCTTCTCGGCCGGCATGCTGCCGAAGGGCAGGCCGATGCCGAGGGCGCGGGTGATCGCGAGATCAAAAATGCCAATGGGGCTTTTCGAAGGTTGGCGTTCCTGCGCACCCCCCTCTGTCCTGCCGGACATCTCCCCCGCAAGGGGGCAGATTGCTCTCTCATCTCGGCTTTCGCCAATCGCCGGCGGTGCAAGAGCTGAGCCGCCGGCGGAATTGCCGATCTCCCCCCTTGCGGGGGAGATGTCCGGCAGGACAGAGGGGGGTGTGACGGAGTGCCAACTTGCGAGTGAACCGAGCTGCCTCCAAGACAAATCCCGCGTGTGCGCCTCTCGACCTTTCTCGGCAATCATCCTGAGCGCTGCCACAGTGATGTCGCGCGCAGTATCGGCATCGACTGTCGCGAGAAGCTTCGCAGTTCGGCCATCTCCGGCAACCGACACGCTCCACTGGACGCCCGCTGTGGCCTGCACCGCAGCCAGCCTTACATCGGCCATCAGCTCATCCATGGCCAACTGCCCACCACCGTCCACAATCACCGAAACCTTCGGTCCCAAGCGCTGCGTTAGTCCGGCTTCTTCGATGGCCATCCGGACCCGCTCGGCCAACGGAAGCGGGTCGGCGATCTCTTGCGGATCGATGCCCGCCAGCGGCCCGATCTCGACCGGAACACCGCTGCGCACCTCGATGCCCA
>NZ_RZSL01000639.1:0-3177 GCF_003997355.1 Mesorhizobium sp. M1E.F.Ca.ET.041.01.1.1
GGGTGGGAAGACTTCCGTCATAGACGGACAATGATGGCAGAAACTTGCGTTATCCCAGCCATGCCGTGCTCCTTACCTCTGAGAGCAAGCCCTGCACGCAGGGAATCGCTAAAGTTGTGTTATTTTAGTGGTTCGAATCAAAGGTTGCGCTGCCTTCTTTCCCAACTGTGGATATTTCTCGCCTCAAATGACACATACTTACGCTGCATACATCGACGAGTCTGGAGACGACGGCCTTGATAATCCGTTTCGCGAAGTTGGCAACGCTGGCGGGTCGTCAAAGTGGCTGGTTATTTCTGCCTGCTTGTTCCGCAAAACGTATAGCTTGGACGCAGTGAAATGGCGCGATGAGATATCCGCTAAGATGCCAGAGCGCCAGTCTCGAATCCTGCATTTTGCGAAATTGAATCACGGCCAGAAACTCGCTACGGTCCAAACAATTGCTGGCAAACCTCTTCGAGCATTGAGTGTGGTCGCGGCCAAAGAGCCTATCCCCAAGGGTATCTATACAGAAAAGAATCAACTCTACTTTTACATGACACGTTATCTAATAGAGCGCTTGTCTTGGCTCTGTCGTGATCATCGGCCTTTGGCCCCGGAAGGGGACGGTCGTGTAGCGATTACCTTTTCTCGTCGTGGCGGAATGCAATATGACGAGTTTCGCGAATATCTTGAACGCCTGAAAGCTGACAAGTCGGGCGAGGTTCGCATCCATTGGCCCGTAATTGATATCGGTGCCGTGACGGCCGCTGACCACAGCAAGAGCGCAAGCCTCCAACTAGCTGATGCGATCGCCTCGGCTGTGGCAGCAGGTTTCGAGCCTGATCGGTACGGAAATTGTGAACCGCGTTACGCGGAGACACTCAAGCCTGTAACCTACAGCCGCAAGAAAAAATACCTAAGCTATGGAATCAAGATGGTCCCGCACCACGACCAGTGCAATTTAGATCCGCAGCAACTGAAAATGCTGGAAATCTGGAAATAAAAGCGGCAGCCCCCCGGCCCATAATTGCGATCTCTCGCCTGCAATCTCACGACTGCTTTGGGTTGTTCCGGCGCATGGCTGCCTAGGGGTTAGTATCGCACTAACCGTGTCACTTATCAATATCTTCCCCCAAAAAAATATAGCCGAATCAATCAGTTAAGTGGCGCGCAGTTAATGCCACATTAACTCATTGTTTAGATTCATCTTTTTGGCGCTCTGTGTAGAAAATACAACTTTAGGTTTCGCGACTCAGCAGCCTTCGCAATAACGTGAGTGGTCAAAGCCATCCTAGCGCCCAAGTTCGACCGTTTGAGCAAAATGTGAGCCGTTCGCTGGGTCGACCCCCCCAGCATCTCAATCCCCCATCTTCAGCGCCTGAATAAACGCTTCCTGCGGGATATCCACCTTGCCGAACTGGCGCATCCGCTTCTTGCCCTCTTTCTGCTTGTCGAGCAGCTTGCGCTTGCGGGTCACGTCGCCGCCGTAGCATTTGGCGGTGACGTCCTTGCGCAGCGCAGAGACGGTCTCGCGGGCGATGATGCGGCCGCCGATGGCCGCCTGGATCGGGATCTTGAACAGGTGCTGCGGGATCAGCTCCTTCAGCTTCTCGCACATGGCGCGGCCGCGCTTTTCGGCGGCGGAGCGGTGCACCAGCATGGACAGAGCGTCGACAGGCTCGTCATTGACCAGGATCGACATCTTCACCAGGTCGCCCTCGCGATAGTTGGTCAGGTGATAGTCGAAGGAGGCGTAGCCCTTGGAGATCGACTTCAGCCGATCGTAGAAATCGAAGACGACCTCGTTGAGCGGCAGGTCGTAGGTGAGCATGGCGCGCTTGCCGACATAGGAGAGATCGGCCTGGATGCCGCGCCTGTCCTGGCAGAGTTTCAGGATGCCGCCGAGATAGTCGTCCGGCGTCAGGATGGTGGCGCGGATCCACGGCTCCTCGATCGAGGCGATCTTGACCACGTCGGGCATGTCGGCCGGGTTGTGCAATTCCTTCGTCGTGCCGTCGATGAGGTTCATGCGGTAGACGACCGACGGCGCGGTGGCGATGAGGTCGAGGTTGAACTCGCGCTCCAGCCGCTCCTGGATGATCTCCAGATGCAGCAGCCCCAGGAAGCCGCAGCGGAAGCCGAAGCCGAGTGCGGCGGAGGTTTCCATTTCAAAGGAGAAGGACGCGTCGTTGAGGCGCAGCTTGCCGACGGCGGCGCGCAGGTCCTCGAAATCGGCGGCGTCGACCGGGAACAGGCCGCAGAACACCACCGGCTGCGCCGGCTTGAAGCCAGCAAGCGCCTTTTGCGTCGGGCGGCGGTCCTCGGTGATGGTGTCGCCGACGCGGGTGTCGGCCACTTCCTTGATCGAGCCGGTGAAGAAGCCGAACTCGCCGGGGCCGAGCTCGTCGACATTGACGCGGGCCGGCTTGAAGACGCCGGTGCGCTCGACGAGGTATTTCGCGCCGGTGCCCATCATGCGGATGGTCTGGCCCTTCTTCATCACGCCGTCGATGATGCGCACCAGAACGATGACGCCGAGATAGGCGTCGTACCAGCTGTCGACCAGCATGGCTTTCAAGGGTGCTGCGATATCGCCCTCGCGCGGCGGCGGAAGCTGGTGGACGATCGCCTCCAGCACGTCCGGCACGCCGAGCCCGGTCTTGGCCGAGATCAGCACCGCGTTGGAGGCGTCCAGGCCGATCACCTCCTCCACCTGCTCACGGATGCGCTCGGGCTCGGCCGCCGGCAGGTCGACCTTGTTCAGCACCACGACGATCTCGTGGTTGTTGTCGATGGCCTGGTAGACATTGGCCAGCGTCTGCGCCTCGACGCCCTGGGACGCGTCGACCACCAGCAGCGAGCCCTCGCAGGCGGCGAGCGAGCGCGACACCTCATAGGCGAAGTCGACATGGCCGGGGGTGTCGATGAGGTTCAGCACGTAGTCCTCGCCGTTCCTGGCGCGGTAGTTGAGCCGAACCGTCTGGGCCTTGATGGTGATGCCGCGCTCGCGCTCGATGTCCATCGAGTCCAGCACCTGCTCCTTCATGTCGCGCTCCTCCAGCGCGCCGGTGAGCTGGATCAGCCGGTCGGCAAGCGTGGATTTGCCATGGTCGATATGGGCGACGATGGAGAAATTGCGGATGTGGTCGAGCGGCGTCGTCATGCGGCGCGCTTTAGCAGGGGCGGGGGGAGCGG
>NZ_RZSL01000063.1:0-17805 GCF_003997355.1 Mesorhizobium sp. M1E.F.Ca.ET.041.01.1.1
GTTTTCGACTTCAATTTTCAGCCGGAATCTCTTCTTCAGACAGCACCGGCGATGGCGTTTTCGAGCAGCGTCAGCGCCGCCTTCTTGGTGAGCTTGACCGGATTGCCACTTGCGGTCGGATCGACCACCGCCATGTCGGCGATGAGCGCCTTGCGCTTCTTGTCCATGTCGAGGCCCTTGATCAGGCCGGGCAGCGCATGCGGCACCTTGAGCTCCTTGCGCAGCTTGATGACCGCCTTGGCGAAACCGTCGAAGCCGCCCTTGATGCCGCAATAGGCGGCGAGCCGGGCAATGCGATCCTCGATCGCCTCGCGGTTGAAGGCGAGCACATAAGGCATGAACACCGCATTGGTCATGCCGTGATGGGTGTCGTAGAGCGCGCCGATCGGATGCGACAGCGAGTGAATGGCCCCCAATCCCTTCTGGAAGGCGGCGGCCCCCATGGCGGCGGCGCTCATCATATGGGCGCGGGCCACCAGATCCTTGCCGTTGGCGAAGGCCTTGGGCAGGTTCTCGAACACCAGGCGGATGCCTTCCACGGCGATGCCGTCGGCCATCGGATGATAGCCCGGCGCGCAATAGGCTTCGAGGCAGTGGGCAAGCGCGTCCATGCCGGTGCCGGCAGTGATGAAGGGCGGCATGCCGACCGACAGCTCCGGATCGGCAATGACGATCGCCGGCAGAAGTTTTGGGTGGAAGATGACCTTCTTGGTATGGCTCGCCTCATTGGTGATGACCCCGGCGCGGCCTACCTCGGACCCGGTGCCTGCCGTCGTCGGCACCGCGATGATCGGCGCGATCGCATCCGAGTTGGCGCGCGTCCACCAGTCGCCGATGTCCTCGAAATCCCACACTGGGCGCGTCTGCCCCGCCTGGAAGGCGATCAGTTTGCCGAGATCGAGCGCCGAGCCGCCGCCGAAGGCGATGACGCCGTCATGCTTGCCCTTCTTGAACACCGCGATGCCGGCGGTGAGGTTGGACTCGACCGGGTTCGGCTTCACCTCGGAAAACACGCCATAGGGGATCTTGGCATCGTCGAGGATCTTCAGCGTAGAGGCGACAACCGGCAGCTTTGCGAGGGCCGGATCAGTGACGAAGAGTGGCCGCTTGATACCAGCCGCGGCCAGCACGTCCGGCAGTTCCTTGATGCGTCCGGCGCCGAAACGGACGGTGGTGGGGTAGTTCCATTTGGAGATGAGCTTGGACATCGCTTGTCTTTCGAAAAATCAGATGGCTTCACGCAGGTGGTAGGATTTCGGCCGAGTCAAATTGTCGTAGCCGATGGCCGAGAGCGCCGCGCCCTTGCCGGTGTCCTTGACGCCCGTCCAGACCAGCGCCGGGTCGAGATAGTCGCAGCGGTTCATGAACACGGTGCCGGTCTCGACGCGGTCGCCAATCGCCACCGCGCGCTCGGTATCGCGCGTCCAGATCGAGGCCGTCAGCCCGTAGGGACTGTCGTTCATCAGCGCGATCGCTTCCTCGTCGTCGCGCACCTTCATGATGCCGACGATCGGCCCAAAGCTTTCCTCGCGCATGACGCTCATCTGGTGGTCGACCGCCGTCAGCACTTCCGGCGCCAGATAGGGCGAGCCCGGCCTGTCGTTCTCGACCTTCATGTTGATATGCGCCCTGGCGCCCTTGCGCAGCGCCTCGGCCTTCTGCTCGCGGATCAGGTCGGCGAAACGCGCCTGCGCCATCGGCCCCATGGTCGTCGCCTGCTCCAGCGGATTGCCGACGACATAGTTCCTGGTCTCGGCGACAAAACCTTCGACGAATTCGTCATAGACCTTCTCATGCACATAGACGCGCTCGATGCCGCAGCAGCACTGGCCGGAATTGTAGAAGGCACCGTCGACCAGGTTGGCGACCGCATGATCCATCTTGGCGTCGGGCAGCACGTAGGCGGGGTCCTTGCCGCCGAGTTCGAGGCCAAGCGTCATGAAGGTTCCGGCCGCCGCCTTCTCGATGGCGCGGCCGCCGGCGACCGAGCCGGTGAAATTGATATGGTCGATCTTACCGGACCCCAGCAGCCCCTCGGTCTGGACGTGGTTCATGACCAGGTTCTGGAACAGTCCCTTTGGCAGACCCGCCTTGTCGAAGGCCTGCTGAAAACGCTCGCCGACCAGCAGCGTCTGCGCCGCATGCTTCAAGATAACCGCGCTGCCGGCCATCAGCGCCGGCACGATGGTGTTGACGGCAGTGAGGTAGGGATAATTCCACGGCGCGATCACTAGCACCACGCCGAGCGGCACCTTCTTCACATAGCGGCGAAAACCATCCTTGGGATTCGAGGCCATCACAGGTTTGAGTGCCTGCTCGGCGATCTCGACCATGTAGCTGGCGCGTTCCTTGACGCCGCCGAACTCGCCGCCGTAGCGCACCGGCCGCCCCATCTGCCAGGCGATCTCGGGCACGATCTCATCGGTCATGCCGACGAGGGCCTCCAGCATCGCCAGCATGTACTTGCCGCGCTCGACGATAGGCGTCTCGGCCCATTTCTCCTGCGCCGCCTTGGCGCGTTCGACGGCGGCATTGATCGCCTGGTCCGTCGCGACCGGCCGCTCGGCATAGATCGAGCCATCGATGGGGGATTTGAGTTTGACCGTTTCGGTCATTTCTTCCTCGCAGTTTTACAAAAATCGAAATCATGTGGCTTGGCGTTGCCCCTCATCCGCCTACCGGCACCTTCTCCCCGTGTGGTGACGGGGGAAGCTCCTGCGCCGACGACCCCTCTCCCCGTTCTTCAGGGGGGAGGGTAAGGGTGAGGGGCAGCGCCGACGCTATCCCCGCTCTCTAGTACCGCTCGAACCCGCGATGCAGCTCCCAATCCGTGATGCGGCGGTCGTATTCGAACTGCTCCCAGCGGGCGGTGTGCACATAGTGCTCGACCACATCCTCGCCGAAGGCCTGCTTCAGCATCGTGGAGTGCACCAGCGTCTCGGTGGCATCGCGCAGCGTCTTCGGGATTTCCGGCAGTTGCGACGCCTGATAGGCATCGCCGACGAACGGCTTCTGCAGCTCAAGCTTCTCGTCGATGCCGGCGAGGCCCGACGCGATCAGCGCAGCGAAGGCGAGATAGGGGTTGAGGTCGGCGCCGCCGATGCGGCACTCCATGCGGATGCCCTTGGTCCCCTCGCCGCAGAGCCGGAAGCCGGCGGTGCGGTTGTCCTCGCTCCACATGATCTTGGTCGGCGCGAAGGTGCCGGCCTGGAAGCGCTTGTAGGAGTTGATATAGGGCGCCAGGAACCAGGTGAACTCCTTGGCATATTTGAGCTGGCCGGCCGCCCATTGCTGGCCGAGGGCGGACAGCGTCCACTCTGCATTCTTGTCGAAGAACAACGGTGTCTTGCCGTCGGCGCTCCACAGCGAATTGTGGATGTGGCTGGAATTGCCGGCGAGCCCGTAATTGTATTTGGCCATGAAGGAGATGGCCTTGCCTTCGGAGTGGGCTATCTCCTTGGCGCCGTTCTTCAGGATGACATGGCGGTCGGCCATCTCGAGCGCCTCGGCATAGCGCACATTGATCTCTTCCTGGCCGGGACCCCACTCGCCCTTGGAATTCTCGATCGGGATGCCGGCGGCCTCCATCTCGTTGCGAAGCCGGCGCATCACGCCTTCTTCCTTGGTGGTGACGCCGATCTGGTAGTCGCCGATATAGGGCGAAGCGCTGTCTAAGCCCTGCCAGTGCTTCTTGCGGGCCGAATCGTAGGTCTCGCTGAACAGGTAGAATTCGAGTTCGGAGGCGAAGTAGCCGATATAGCCGCGCTCCTGCAGACGTTTGACCTGCTTCTTCAGGATGGCGCGCGGCGAGTGCGCAAGGTCCTCATGGTCGTGATGGTCGAGCACATCGCAGATGACCAGCGCCGTCTTTTCCAGCCAAGGGATACGCCGCAGCGTCGAAAGGTCGGGCTTCATGACGAAGTCGCCATAGCCCTTCGACCAGCTCGCTGCCTTGTATCCGGGCACCGGCTCCATATCGATGTCGCAGGCCAGCAGATAGTTGCAGCCATGCGTCTCGCCATGCGCGGAATCGACGAAATATTGGGCCAGGAAGCGCTTTCCCGCGAGCCGGCCCTGCATGTCGACGATGCAGGCAAGCACCGTGTCGATCTCGCCGTTCGAGACCGCTTGCTTCAACTGATCGAACGAGAAATTCCCGGCCATTCCTTTGGCACTCCAATGCTTGTCGATTGAAAGGGACAAACCATGGCCGGCGCAATGCCGGCCATGGCCATGATGACTTATGTCAGTTGCCGGTTTCGCCGACCGCCTGCTCCGCCACCTTGATCGCCGCCTGACGCTTGGCGATCTCGTCGCCGATCGGCGGGCCCTGGAAGCGGCGGTTCTCGAAGCCGAACCAAAGCACGGCGGTCAGCAGGAGGAAGCCGATGGTGATGTAGAGCACCTTGTCGTTCGGCGGCTGGATGGCGATGTAGAAGATGATCGCCATGCCGATGATCGACAGAATACAGAACAGCTTGAACACCCCGCCGCCGAGATTCCACGGGCCCGGGTTCGGCCATTTCGAGGTTCCGAAAGCCATCATGCCGAGCACGATCGGGATGATGAAGGAGAGGAACAGGAAGACCAGCGTCGAGTTGACGACGATCGTGTAGATGTTGGTGCCGCCGATCGAGATGAACTGGGCGAGGAAGACATAGATGATCTCGAGAGCAGCAGCCGTCCAGATCGCGTGAACGGGCGTGCGCCAGGTCGGGCTGACCTTGGCAAGCGAGGTCGATCCGACGGGCATGCCGCCATCGCGCGAGAAGGCGAAAAGCATCCGCGACGCCGAGGTCACGGTGGCAAGGCCGCAGAGGAACTGCGAGATCAGGATGGCAAGGTAGAGCAGCTCCTTGAGCCAAACCGGCAGGATAGCATCCATGGTCGAGAAGAAGACGCTCCAGCCCTGCTTGGCGCCGGCCGCCAGGTCGGGGATCGCCAGCGTGATCGCGCAGACCATCGCCCAACCGATAAGCGACGACCAGAGCACCGACGAAATGATTGCTCTCGGAACGGAATGCGCGGCCTTCAGCGTTTCTTCCGAAGTATGCGCCGACGCGTCATATCCGGTGATCGTGTAGACCGGCAGCAGCAGGCTGAGCAGGAACAGGTAGGATATGGAATCCGACTGCGGGAAGACCCCGCCGCCAGCGTCGCCCGAATAGTTGGTGAATGTCCAAAGCCTGGTGACGTCGATTGCCGGGGCAAACACCAGGCAAGCGACGATCAGCACTGCCGTCGCGCCGAGGATCAGGAAGCCGGATGCATCGGTCAGCATGGCGGTAAGCTTGATGCCGAAATGATTGCAGAGCGCCTGGATCACTGTGATGGCGGCAACAAAGCCGACGATCTCGCCCGCGGTGCCGGTCATGCCGAACCAACTCCCGAACGTTCCGACGAAGAAGAAGGCGGTGCCGATGTTGATGGCGCCCAGCACGGTGATCAGGCCGAGCAGGTTGAGCCAGGCGGTGAGCCAGCCGGTGAACCGGTTGCCGAGGATCGACGCCCAGTGATAAAGGCCGCCCGCCGTCGGGAACGCCGATGCGATCTGCGCCATGGCGAGGGCAAAGAATCCGGATACGGCGCAGCCGACGATCCAGCCGACGCCGGCGCCGGCACCGCCGATCGAGGATGTCGCCTGGGCGAAGGAATTGATACCGCCCGATAGGATGCAGATGATCGAGAAGGAGATCGCGAAGTTCGAGAAGCGGCTCATGCTTCGCGACAATTCCTGGGCATAGCCCATTCCATGGAGAACCTTTAGGTCCTCGTGCTTGTCGTGTTCCGTATAGTCTTGCGCTGACATTTTAGTCCCCTGTTGGTTCTTAGCTGGCCGACTGTACTGACTTTCCCATTGCGCGTTGTCGGGAGCCCCTGGCCTCCTCGGGCTCCAGATTCGAAAATATGCCTGTGAGCAGATCCGCCCATTTCCGCTGCCCGGTTTCGCCGGAGATTTCGTCGTTGCGGATTTCGATCATCGCGCAGGCAAGACCGCGCGGGCGCGCATGCCGTTCCAGCGTGAAATAGACGCGGTCGGCCGGCGAATAGGGTTCGTTGACGCCGACGGTGACGCCGGCAAGCCGCCGCAGCGCCGATATCAGCGGCGCCGCCAGTCGGCGGTCATCGTCATGGATGATGCCGATATGCCAGGGCCGGCTCCTGCCCTTGTAGATCGGCGTGAAGGAGTGGACCGACACCAGCCGCGTTTCCTGGCCGTGTGCCAGCCGCCGGTCGATAATCTCAGCGATCGCGTCGTGGAACGGACGCCACGCCAGGTCGACGCGCGCCGTGCGCTGTTTGTCGGAAAGACCGGTGTTGCCTGGGATGGCTGTCGTTTCGCTGAGCGGTGGCACAAGGTCCGGCGCGTCGAGCGGCCGGTTGCAGTCGATGACAAGGCGCGAGACGCGGGTCTCGATCAGCGTGGCGTCGAGCTGGTCGGCCATGCGCCTGGCGACGGGAAGCGCGCCCGGATCCCACGCGATGTGGCGCGAAAGGTCCTCGACAGGCAGGCCGAGCGTTCCGAATTCGGCGGGCAGGTAGTTCGAGGCGTGGTCGCAGGTGAAGACGAAGGGGCTCGAGCCGCCGGGGTTGGTCACCCTTACGGTCTCCGACGGTGCAAGGCTGGTGAGCCGTGCTTTCTCCATACTGCCGTCCCCTGGAGAGCGCTGTATCGTATGTTACGTATTTTGCCTCATTGCGCCTCTGTGAATGATTTCATACACTTTGTCCGGCTTTGTCAAACGCGGAATTCCGAAAACGGCGTCAGCCGGGCCAAAGGGGTGGGGAAAACGATGATCTCCAGCATTGCCGAACTGATCTCGGACCGCATCGGCACCATGCCCGCGGGCGAGCGCCGAGCCGCGCAGACGCTGATTGCCAACTATCCGCTGACCGGACTGAAGACGGTCGCCGAGTTCTCGGCCGCGGCCGGCGTCTCCTCGCCGACTATCCTGCGTTTCGTCGCGAGATTGGGTTTCCAGAACTATCCCGAGTTCCAGTCGGCGCTGCAGGATGAACTGGCGGCGCAGTTGCAGTCCCCGGCATCGCGCACGCTCGACCCGGCATCGCCCGCCGGCGGCGCCGTTTCGCCGATGCTGGAGGCGACGCTCGACAACCTGCGCGAGACGTTCCGGCATCTGTCCGACAGGCAACTGGCCGACATCGCCAAGACACTCGCCGAGCGGCGCGGCAAGACCTTCCTGATCGGCGGCCGCTTCACCGACCCGCTGGCGCGCTACATGGCCGCGCACCTCACCATCATCCAGCCCGACGTCTACCACCTCGCCGGCCAGGAGAGCATCTGGCGCGACCGGCTGATCGACATGGGCAAGCGCGACGTGCTGGTGATCTTTGACATCAGGCGCTACCAGGAGAGCCTGATCCGCTTTGCCGAAAAGGCACACCAGCGCGGCGTGCAGATCGTGCTCTTCACCGACCAATGGCTCTCGCCGATCGCCCGCTTCGCCCGCCATGTGATCGCCGGGCGCACCGCCGTGCCTTCGGCATGGGATTCGTCCGCCGCGCTCTTCGTAGTCGCCGAAACGTTGATCGGCGCGATCACCAGGCAGCTCGAAACTGCCGGCGCCAAGCGCATCCGCGACCTGGAAAGCCTGCGCTGAGGCGTCGCCAATCTGACTGGTTGCTACGGCTTGATGAACACCTTGCCGTTCGGCTTGGCCAATTCCGCCGGCAGGCGCGCCATGGCTTCGTCCAACGGCACCACCGCTGTCACATCCGTCGACCAGCGTCCGTCGGAAAAGCGCTTCTGCGCCTCCAGCACGGCCGGGCCTAGCCGGTCGCGGAACTGCCGCATCCATTCGGCCAGCCAGAAGCCTTCGATATGCTTGTGCTGGAAGATCAACTGGCCGGGCTCGCGGATGATCGTCGGCTCGGCATCGAGCCTTCCATAGACGATCCAGCGCGAACGCTTCGGCATGGCGTTGAAGATGGCCGAGGCCAATGGTCCGGTCACCGCGTCGAGGAAGATGCGCGGCTGCTCGGCCTTCACCACCTCGCGCAGCGCCGTCTCGAAATCCGCCGCCTTCTCATTGAGCACATGGGCGGCACCAAGTTCCTTGAGCAAAGGAATCTGCTCGTCGCGGCGCACGGTGACGATCGGCCGAAACCCTCCTCCTTCGCGAGCCCGATGATCAGCTTGCAGAGCTGGCTGGCGCCGGCGGTCATGATGAAGGCCTTGTCACCCTCCTGCTTGACGATGTCGAACATGGCAAGCGCGGTCAGCGGATTGACGATCATCGCCGCAGCATCCTCGTCGCGCACCGTGTCGAGCAGCGGAATGCAGGATGCCGCCTCGGCAACCGCATAGTCTGCCCACGAACCCCAGTTCGACACGCCGGTGGCGAAGGCGACGCGCTTTCCCTCCAGGCTTTTTGCATAGGGGTCACTGCCAGTAGCGACGACGATTCCGACGCCTTCGAAACCCGCCGGTCGGCCCTTTACCCGCGGTTGGCCGTATTGCCCTTTGATGAAGGCGATATCGGAGGGGTTTATCGAGGCGAGGTTAACCTTGATCAGCGCCTGCGTCGGGCCAGGCGCGGGCACGGCGATATTGCCGGGCCGCAGATAAGGCTCCGTCGCCTCCAGCGCGCCGGCTGAAGGTGTCCTGGTGTAGCCGTCGCCGACGAGCAGCAAGGCCTTCATTTCCGACGGAAGCGCCATGATAGTCAGACCTTTTCCTGCGTATATTTCTTGAGTTCCGTGCGAGCCACCTGCCGCCTGTGGACGGCGTCCGGTCCGTCGGCCAGGCGCAGGGTCCGAAGATGCGTCCACGAGCGAGCGAGCGGCGTATCCTGGCTGATGCCCTGCGCGCCGAACATCTGCACCGCCTCGTCGGTGACTTTTAGCGCGACGCGGGGTGCTACCACCTTGATCTGGCTGATCCAGGGCGCCGCGGCGCGCGCGTCGCCCTGGTCGATCATCCAGGCCGCCTTGAGGCAGAGTAGCCTGGCCATCTCGATCTCCATGCGGCATTCGGCAATGATGTCGAAATTGGCGCCGAGCTTGGCCAGCGACTGGCCAAAGGCCTCGCGCCGCACCGAGCGTTGACAGAGCATCTCCAACGCCATCTCGGCCTGGCCGATGGCGCGCATGCAGTGATGGATGCGGCCTGGCCCCAACCGCCCCTGCGCGATCTCGAACCCGCTGCCCTCGCCGAGGATCAGGTTCGCCGCCGGCACCCGCACATCCTCGAACCTCAGATGCATATGGCCGTGCGGCGCGTCGTCCTCGCCATAGACCTGCATGGCCCGGAGCTTGGTCACGCCTTTGCTGCCCGCTGGCACCAGGATCATCGAATGCCGGCGATGCTGCGGCTCTTCGTCCGAACCCGTCCTGACCATCACGATGTAGATGGCGCAGCGCGGATCGCCGGCGCCGGACGCCCACCATTTCTCGCCGTTGAGCACATAGTCGTCGCCGCGCCGCTCGCAGCGCATCGAAATGTTGGTGGCGTCCGATGAGGCGACATCCGGCTCGGTCATCAGGTAGGCGGAGCGGATCCTGCCGTCGAGCAGCGGCTCCAGCCATTGTCGCTTATGCTCTTCCGAGCCGTAGCGTTCCAGCACCTCCATGTTGCCGGTGTCGGGGGCCGAGCAGTTGAAGGTCTCGGCGCCGAGATGCGCCTTGCCCATCTCCTCCGCCAGATAGGCGTATTCGACAGTCGACAGGCCGTAGCCGCGCTTGGAATCGGTGAGCCAGAAATTCCATAGGCCCCGCTCCCGCGCCGTCTTCTTCAAGCCTTCAAGGATCTCGGTCTGTCTGGCCGTGTAGGTCCAGCGGTCGCCGTTCCTGCCGACTTCGGCGAGAAACGCCTCGCTGAGCGGCGCAATCTCGTCGCGCACCATCGCGGCGACGCGCTGATGGATCGGCTTCAGCCGCTCGCTCATGCCGAGATTCATGTCCGCCATCGGTTCCGGCCCTTTCGCTTCTTTACCCGTGGCAAGGATGACCGTACTTCGGCTAGCCTTGTCAACGCGAGTCCTTCGGTTCCGGCCGAGACGCACGTGGGAGGAATGCGATGAGCTATCTCGACAAGCTGTTCTCGGTCGCCGGCAAGACAGCGCTGGTGACCGGTGCCGCGACGGGCATCGGCCGCATGGTCGCGACCGGACTGGTGCGGGCCGGCGCCACCGTGATGATCGCCTCGCGCAAGGGCGAGGACTGTGTGAAGGTCGCCAACGAATTGAATGCGCTTGGCGGCTCCGGCCGGGCCGAGGGTTTTGCCGGCGACGTTTCCAGCGAAGCGGGCATCGCCGCGTTGGTCGCCGAGGTGAAAGTGCGCACGGACCGTCTGCACATCCTGGTCAACAATGCCGGCATTTCCTGGGGCGCGCCGCTGGAGGAGTTTCCCTATCACGCCTGGGCCAAGGTGTTCGGCGTCAACGTCACCGCCGTCTTCCACCTGACGCGGGAGCTTTTGCCGCTGCTCGACGCCGCCGCAAGCGACGAGGACCCGGCCCGCGTGATCAATCTGGGCTCGGTGATGGGCACTCAGCCGCTTGCCGACGACGCCTATTCCTACACCGCCTCAAAGGCCGCGGTGCATCACCTGACACGCACGCTGGCGCTCGAGTTCGCCGCCCGCCGCATCACCGTCAATGCCTTTGCGCCCGGCCCCTTCCAGAGCCGCATGACGGCTTTTGCCACCGCCACCGAGGAACAGGCGAAACATGTCGGTAACCATGTTCCGCTCGGCCGCATCGGTGTGGCGGATGACATTGCCGGCGCAACGCTCTATTTGTGCAGCCGTGCCGGCAGCTATGTCACCGGCGCCATCCTGCCGATCGACGGCGGCCAGTCGGTGCAGCACGGGATGACGTTGTTCAAGGAATGAAGGCGCCCGGTTCAGGCAATCGCGATCCGGGCGGGGTGCGGAGGACATCAGCGTGGAACCGATCAGTCTCGATACGCTTCTGGCCAGCGTCGGCAAGGAAGTCGGCGTGTCGCCCTGGCGCACGGTGACGCAGCGCATGATCGACCAGTTCGCCGACGCCACCGACGATCATCAGTTCATTCATTGCGATCCGGAGCGCGCCGCGCGCGAGACGCCGTTCGGCGGCACCATCGCACACGGTTTCCTTTCGCTGTCGCTTCTGTCGGCGATGACCTTCGAGACCATGCCGCCGATCGAGAACACCAAAATGGGCGTCAACCACGGCTTCGACACGCTGCGCTTCCTGACGCCAGTGAAGACCGGCTCGCGCATCCGCACCCGCTTCGTGCTGGCCGATGTCAAGGTCAGGCCCTCGGGCTGGGTGCAGACGGCGCATGACGTGACCATCGAGATCGAGGGGTCGAAGAAGCCGGCGCTCACCGCGCGCTGGCTGACGCTGACGCTGATCGAACGCCAGCCAGAGACCGCATGAGCGGCGACGCCAACGCGCTGGATAAATCGGCGCTTGCGCTCGACAAGTTGGCGCTCGCGCTCGACAAGTCGGCGCTCGCGCTCGACAGGGCGGCGCTTGCGCCTTACCTTGAAGCGCATGTCCCCGGTTTTGCCGGACTTTCCGCGATCGAGAAATTCAAGTCCGGACAGTCGAACCCGACCTATCTCCTGACAGCCGCAAGCGGCCGGTACGTGCTGCGCGCCAAGCCGCCGGGTCAGCTTTTGAAATCGGCGCACCAGGTCGACCGCGAGTTCCGGGTGATGCGAGCGCTTGCCGGCACTGCCGTGCCGGTGCCGCGCATGCTGCATCTCTCCAGGGAAGAATCGCCGATCGGCCGCATGTTCTATGTCATGGAGTTCCTCGACGGGCGCATCTTCTGGGATCCGTCCTTGCCGGAGGCACCCGGCAATGACGAGCGCGCCGCGATCTACGACGCCATGAATGCGACGCTCGCCGCCCTGCACGACGTCGATGTCGAGGCCGTAGGACTTGGCGATTTCGGCAAGCCCGGCAGCTATTTCGAACGCCAGTTCGCCCGCTGGACCAGCCAGTACCGCGCCTCGGAAACCGAAACAATTGCCGACATGGACCGGCTGATCGCCTGGCTCGAGACGCACATGCCGGCCGATGACGGCCGGGTCTCGCTGGTGCATGGCGACTACCGGCTGGACAACATGATCTTCGCCAAGGATGAGCCGAAGGTCATCGCCGTGCTCGACTGGGAACTGTCGACGCTCGGCCATCCCTTTGCCGACCTCGCCTATCAATGCATGCAATGGCGGCTGCCGCACGCGTCCGGCTTTCGTGGCCTTGGCGGCGTCGACCGCGCCACGCTCGGCCTGCCCTCCGAGGAAGCCTATGTCGCCGCCTATTGCCGCCGGCGCGACATCGAGGGCATCGGCAAATGGACCTTCTTCCTTGCCTTCTCCTTCTTCCGGCTGGCGGCGATCTGCCAGGGTGTCTACCGCCGCGCGCTGGACGGCAACGCCTCCAACCCGGAAAAGGCAAAGACCTACGGCGAAGCGGTGAAGCTGCTCGCCGCGCTGGCGGTGGACCTGATCGACAAGAAGACTTGAAAACGCGGAGAGCTGAGCGATGGGCCGTTTCGATGGAGCGACCGTGCTGATAACCGGTGCGACCGGCGGCCTCGGCAGCGGCGCCGCCAAAGCCTTCGCCGCTGAAGGCGCGCGGCTTGTCCTTTCCGACCTCGACGAAACGGCGCTCGGCGATTTCGCGGCGACGCTCGGCGCCGAAACCGCGTTCCTTGCCGGCAACATTGCCGACGAGAGGCTCTCGGAGGATCTTGTGAAGCTGGCCGTCGAAAAGTTCGGCCGGCTGGACATTGCCGTCAACAATGCCGGGATCGTGCACGCCTTCGTGCGCCTGCCGCAGGTGACCTCGGAGGAAGCGCGCCGGGTGCTGGAGGTCGATCTGCTCGGCGTCTTCTACGCCATGAAGCATCAGATCCCGCAAATGGAGCGCCAGTTCAGGGAGAGCGGCAAGGGCGGCGCCATCGTCAACGTCGCCTCGGTCGCCGGTCTCTCCGGCGCGCCGAAGCTGTCCGTCTATGCCGCCGCCAAGCATGGCGTCGTCGGGCTGACGCGCTCCGCAGCGGTCGAATATGCCAGCAAGGGGATCCGCATCAACGCGGTCTGCCCGGCTCACACCAGGACGGCGATGGTCGACGGCTTCGTGCGCTCCACCGGCGCGCCGGAAGCCGAAGCCATCGCCGAACTCACACGCGGCGTGCCGATGAAACGGGTCGGCGAAGTCGACGAGATCGTAACCGGCATCCTTTATCTCGCCGATCCCGCCAACTCCTTCATGACCGGCCACGCTCTCGCACTCGATGGCGGCATCGGGGCCATCTGAGCAATTCCAGGAAAAGTGTTTTACGGTTTTCCGTCCGGAATTGCGTCTGACAAAGCGCAATTCCAGGAAAAGTGTTTTGCGGTTTTCCGTCCGGAACTGCGGTAGATAGAAAGCGGACGTTGGGGAACCGTCCACTCCCTTGCCCGTTGCCGTACAGCGTATATAATTTCGTAAGGCAACCAATCACAAAAGGCAGACGGACATTGGCGCTGAGCGTTCAGAAACGCCGCGAAAAACAAAAAGCCGAACTTCGCTCCGAACTGGTCGACGCGGCCCACAAGCTCGTCCAGGAAGAGGGCTATGAAGGGCTTACCATCCGCAAGCTGGCCAAGCGTGTCGGATACGCGCCGATGTCGGTCTATTCCTATTTCGCCGACAAGCAGGACATCCTGTTCGCGTTGGCTGAGGACGCATTCGAGACGCTCGCACGGCGCATCGAGGAGCATCCCTCCGACGATCCGATCGAGGCGCTGCGGGCGGTGATGACAGAGTATGCCGCCTTCGGGCTCGGCAATCCCAATGAATACCGAACCGTTTTTATGACCGAGAAGACCCGGCTGCCGGAAGGCCGCAGCTACGAGGACATGGAAGAGGGCAACCCGGCGATGCAGGTGCTGATAAGCAGGGTCGAGGCCTGCGTGGCCGCCGGCAAGCTCAAGGGCGACCCGCGCGCCATCGCGACCATGCTGTGGACCGTCGGCCACGGCACCATCTCGCTGCTGATCACCTTCCCCTTCTACCCCTTTGGCGACCCCCAGGCCTATGTGAAGCGCATGTGCGACTTCATGCTGGCCTCCTTGTCGGCGCAGGACATTCCTCCGCTCACCGAAACGCCCGTCAACTGCTGACCGGCATCGCGGTCTAGCTCACGTCGATCGCTTGATTCACGGGGGCGAATTCCTACGTTCAAGAAAAGTTGTCGTACACGTACAAACTCCCCCTTGAATTCAGCTTCCGTTAACCGTATATGTACGGCGTATCGTACATGTACGAAAAGATTACCGGAGACGGAAGATGAAAAAGACGATTCTCGCGCTTGCGACTGTGCTGGCTTTCTCGGGCGCCGCTTTTGCCGGCGCGGACCAGCCGGCCAAGCACGGCCCGGCGGCCTGCGCTCAGACTAAGGCCAATGTGACGCTCGACTGCACGGCGACCGGCTCGGTTGAAAAGCCGGACGCCAGCAACACCCAGGCAACCAAGGGCCCGCGACTCGGTATCGACGTGGATCCGTGGTTCGTGCCCGGCCTCTGAACACCGCAAGCGGAAACGAAAACGGGCGGCACTTGGCCGCCCGTTTTCGTTTATACCGGCGCTCTCGAAGCGAACGTTTTATCTCTTGCGCTGTTTCTGTCGCGACACTGTCTTGGCTTTGGCCGGCTTCGCAGGCGCACCCGTAATCGAAGTGCTGGTGATCGAAACCGGATCGCTGGCCGGGAATGTGTCCTCGAGGCCTTCCTCAAGTTCCTCATCCTCGATGTCGTGATGCTGCTCCCGCTCCAGTGAACGGACCGCCGCGGTCTTCTTGGGCGACTTCGGCGCTGATTTGGATAGCATCGGCCTTCTCCCTCGCTAGTCGCAAACAACGGGGACGGATCGGCGATGGTTCCTGCGACGCCGCCTCTGGTTAACGGCGGTCAGGAAAATCAGTTCGCCGCGTCGCTTGCCGCTTCCGACAGCAAAGTAAAGACATAGTCCGAGAAGGAACGCCAGCATTCCACCCGGAAGGCATCGGCCGCCATGCGCGACAGCACGATCTCGGACTTGCCGAGAATGGTGCGCGACGCCGCACCCACCGGGAACGCCTCGAGCGACAGGTCCTGCGGGCAGCCGGAATTGACCGTCACCGCGGCCGCCGGCCCGGCGACCGAGATGGCGACATTGCGATGCGAGATGCCGACCGCCGAATGCAGCGCCGGCGCCTTGGCGCAGTCGGCCAGCGGATCGTTTCCGGCCTCATCGATGATCAGCCACTCGTCAGGCCCAAGCCACAAGGCAGTGCGCCCGCTTTTTGCCGCCGAAGTCTTCGGCTTGGTCGGCAAGGTCACGCCGAGCGCCTTGGAAAGGGCGGCGAGCGAAGCCTCCGGCGCGCGCAGAGAGATGCGTTCGGCCGGCGGCAGGATCTCGACCTTGACACCTGGCGCCGACGTCACGCGGCCAGCAAGCGCTGGACGCCGCTCGACGGAAGGTGAAGCAGCGGCTTTTGTCTTGACGGCAGCCTTAGCCATTGAGGCGTCCTCCCTTCTCGTCGACGAACACCGTGCCGGTGACCTCCACCTCGATCGTGCCGTTCGGCATCGGCACGTAGAGCGTCTGACCCATGCGGTCGCGGCCGCCGGCGACCAGCGCCAGCGCGATCGAGTGCCCGCAATTCTCCGACCAGTAGCTGGAGGTGACGTGACCGATCATCTTCATCGGGATCGCCTGTTTCGGATCCGCGACGATTTGCGCGCCTTCCTCCAGCACCACCTTCGGATCCTTGGTCTTCAGGCCGACCAACTGCTTGCGGCCCTTGGCGACCAGGTCGGACCGCATCATGCCGCGGATGCCGACGAAGTCAGTCTTCTTCTTGCCGACCGCCCAGTCGAGCCCGGCATCGTTCGGCGTCACCGTGCCGTCCGTGTCCTGGCCGACGATGATGTAGCCCTTCTCGGCGCGCAGCACGTGCATCGTTTCGGTGCCGTAGGCGGTCGCGCCATGCTTCCGGCCTTCGGCCCACAGCGCTTCCCAGACCGCCTCGCCATAGTCGGCCGGCACGTTGACCTCGAAGCCGCGCTCGCCGGTGAAGGACATGCGGAACAGCCTCGTCGGCACGCCGCAGATCTTGCCCTCGCGCACCGACATATGCGGCATCGCTTCGTCGGACATGTCGATGCCCTCGACCAGCGGCGCGATGATCTCACGCGACTTCGGACCCTGCACCGCGATGACCGCCCACTGCTCGGTGATCGAGGTCAGCCAGACGTTCAGATGCGGGAACTCGGTCTGGAGGTAATCCTCCATGTGGTGCATGACGCGCGGCGCGCCGCCGGTGGTCGTCGTCACATGGAAGCGGTCAGGCGCCAGCCTGCCGACGACGCCGTCGTCATAGATGAAGCCGTCCTCGCGCAACATGATGCCGTAGCGGCAGCGGCCGGGCTCCAGCTTCTCCCACGGGTTGGTGTAGAGCAGCTCCATGAACTTCGCCGCGTCCGGCCCGACCACCTCGATCTTGCCGAGCGTCGAGGCGTCGAACAGGCCGGCCGTCTTGCGCACCGTCACGCATTCGCGGTTGACGGCGGCATGCATGTCCTCGCCGGCCTTGGGGAAATACCAGGCGCGCTTCCACTGGCCGACATCCTCGAACACAGCGCCTTGGGCCGCCGCCCAGCCATGGGTCGCCGTCCTGCGGGTGGGATCGAAGAGCGCTCCACGCGCGTGTCCGACGATCGAGCCGAAGGTCACCGGCGTGTAGGGCGGGCGGAAGGTGGTGAGACCGACTTGCGGGATCGGCTTGCCCAGTGTCTCGGCGGCGATCGCCAGGCCGTGCATGTTCGAGGTCTTGCCCTGGTCGGTCGCCATGCCGTTGGTGGTGAAGCGCTTGACGTGCTCGATCGAATGCATGCCTTCATGCACCGCCTGGCGGATGTCCTTGGCGGTGACGTCGTTCTGGAAATCGATGAAAGCCTTGACGGTGGTGCCCGGTCCGGCGCCGGGGGCAGCGCCCAGCATGCCGCGCGACCAGCTTTCGCTGGCATCGACCTTCGGCTTGGCGCCCTTGCCCGTCTTGACGCTGGAATCCTTGCCGCCGGCCTCCTTCGCCGCCTTGACGCCCGCCGCATAGGCCTCGTCGATGGCCGCATCCAGCCCGTCGGTGCCGTTGCAGGCGCCGACCGACACGCAGTCCTGCGCGTAGGTTCCCGGCACGAAACGCCGCGTCTCCTCGTTGAAGGCGACCTTGCCGCGCGACTGCGAGAAGAGATGCACCGACGGCGTCCAGCCGGCCGACATCAGGATCGCATCGACAGGGATGGTGCGCTCGCCGCCGCCATTCTTCGGCTGCACGGTCATCGATGAGACGCGCAGCTTGCCGCCGGCGCGGATAACGGCGCGGCCGAAATTGATCTCGATGCCGAGGCCCCTCGCCTCGTCGATCATCGGTCCGGTGGGATTGTCGCGCAGGTCGACGATAGCGGCGATATTGACACCCGCCTTCTTCAAGTCGATCGCAGCCGCGTAGGCCGAGTCGTTCGCGGTATAGACGCCGACATTCCTGCCGACCGCGACACCATAGTGATTGAGATAGATGCGCGCGGCCGACGCCAGCATGATGCCCGGACGGTCGTTGTTGGCGAACACCATGTGGCGCTCGATGGCGCCGGTCGCCAGCACGACTCGGCTGGCGCGGACCTGCCACAGGCGCTCGCGCGCCAGCTCCCGGCCGGGGCTCTTGAGATGGTCGCTGACCCGCTCGACAAGGCCGACGAAGTTCTGCGCGTAATACCCAAAAGCAGTCGTGCGCGAAAGCACGCGGACATTGTCCATGGCC
>NZ_RZSL01000640.1:0-3171 GCF_003997355.1 Mesorhizobium sp. M1E.F.Ca.ET.041.01.1.1
GTTCCCATTCTATTGCGAACTCTCATCCGCCTGAGTGTGTCACGATTCCAAATAGGTGTCCGCCCAGTTCGACACCGCCCAGCGCGGGTTGTCGGCGATGTTGCCGACGGTGTCTCGGGCGACGGAAATGAAGCTCCATTCGGCGACGTTGATCAGCGGCAGGTCGGCCGCGACCTTTTTCTGGAACTCCTTGTAGAGCTCGGTGCGGGCGGCGGTGTCGAGCGTCTCCGAGGCTTTCGCGATCAGCGCGTCCAGGTCGGCGTTCTTGTAGCCGCCCTGGTTGGAGAAAGGCACGCCGTCCGGAATGCCGCTCTGCACCAGGATTGTGGTCGAGATCGCCGGATCGCCGCGGAACACCGGCGGGCCGACCGCGAGGTCGAAGGCATGGTCGGTGTAGACAGCCTTGATGTGGGCCGCGGAGTCGTTGTTGACGATCTCGGCGTCGATGCCGATCGCGGCCAACGCCTGGCGCAGATAATCGCCGAATTGTTTCGTCTCGTTGAAGTAGGGCGCCGGCAGCAGCTTCAGCGCAAAACGCTTGCCGTCGTCCGCGCGCTTGTAGCCGGCCTCGTCCAGCATCTCGTTGGCCTTGGCGACGTCGAAGGGGTAGGTCGGCACGTCGGCGGTGTAGAACTGCGGATCGTTCTTCGGCACCGGGCCGGTCGCGGTCGCGGCATAGCCGAGGAAGATCGTCCTGACGACGAAGTCCTTGTCGATGGCATGGGCGATCGCCTGTCGCACCTTGAGATCGGCAAGCTCCTTGCGGCGATGATTGATCTCGACGACGAGCTGGTAGGTCAACCCCTCATAGCCCTTGGTGACGACCTTGAGGCCCGGCACCTTGGAAATGCGGTCGAGATCGGCGAGCGGCACGGCGGAAAAAGCGGCGAGCTGGATCTCTTCCGCCTCGAGCGCCGCGGCGGCAGACGTACGATCGGGGAGAACCTGATAGACGATCTCGTCGAGATAGGGCTCGTCCTTGCCCCAATAGTCGTCGTTTCTCGCCAGCCGATAGTACTGGCCGGCCTTGTATTCGGCGAATTTGAACGGACCGGTGCCGACCGGCGCGTTGTTGGCAGGATTGTCCTCGATCTTGCCGTTCTCGTAGACATGCTTCGGCACGACGCTCGACAGCGCCGGCAGAGCGTTGCGGATGAGCTGGAGCGGCGTCGGTTTGGCGAATTTGAATACGGCGGTGAGATCATCGGGCGTGTCGACCGCAGCAAGGTCCTTGAACACGGTGCGGCCGAGATTCTGCAGCGGCTTCCAGATCTGCAGCGCCGAGAAGGCGACGTCGGCGGAGGTGAAGGGCTTGCCGTCATGCCATTTGACGCCGTCGCGCAATTTGAAGGTCACCGACAGCCCGTCCGCCGCACCTTCCCAGGAGAGCGCGAGCCGCGGCTCAAGCCCATCCTTGCCGTCGAAGGAGGCCTCGGCCAGGGTCTCGACGACCTTGCTGGAAATGAAGAAGACGCCGTTTGAGGCGACGATCGCGGGGTTGAGGTTGCGCGGCTCGGAGTCGGCGGCGACGATCAGCCTGCCACCCTTCTTCGGCGTCTGCGCCATGCCGATGGTCGGCAGCGCGGTCGAGGCCAGAAGCAGCGCCGAACCGGCAAGCAGGCCGCGGCGTGAAATCGTCAATTCGGACATCGCTCAAACTCCCCTCTTCACCCGCGGCAGGCACGGGCAACCTCGAAATGAGCGGGATTATGGCCCTTGGCAAAGGTTTCGCCAGAGACGGATTTGGCGCATGCTGGCTTGGCTTTGAAATTTTCGTCCGCTGGACCAGTTATATTTCGGGCTGTGGGCGCGGCAATCTGGTAAGACCAGATTAAAGAGAATAGCTCCTACGAGCCTTTCGGCTAGGTTGAATTGGCAATGCTCTGCCAATTCTGGCTGGACCAGAGTGGTCAAAATGATGCAGATTTGACCGACAACCAACCGTTCAAAAAGATTGGCCGCTGCAGCGGCCGGAAAATTCAGGGAGAGGCAGATGAACATCGCTCCGGGCAAGGCCGACGTCAGCAGTATCCCGTTCGATCAGGCGCGGGTAGACCGGCTGATGGAGGAGGCCGGCATCGACGTGCTCTTCACCACTTCCAAGCACAACACGCAGTACCTGCTCGGCGGCTACAAGTTCATCTTTTTCGCGGCGATGGATGCGATCGGCCACAGCCGCTATCTGCCGATCGTCCTCTATGAAAAGGGCGGGCCGGAGCACGCCGCTTATATCGGCAACCGGATGGAAGGCGGCGAGCACCAGAACCATCCGTTCTGGACGCCGACATTGCATGCCGCCTGCTGGGGCACGCTCGACGCCGCCAACCTTGCCGTCGAACATCTGCAGAAGATCGGCAAGCAGGCTGCCCGCATCGGCATCGAGCCGGGCTTCCTGCCTTCGGACGCCTATACGCTGATCCGCAGGGCGCTGCCGGACGCCAAGCTCATCGACGCGACCGGCATGCTGGAGACCATGCGCGCGATCAAGACCGAAGCGGAACTCGAGAAACTGCGCATCGCCTCCGAGTTGATCACCGATTCCATGCTGGCGACTATTGCCCGGGCGCGTGAGGGCACGACCAAGACCGACATCATCGAGCAGCTCAGGCGCGAGGAGACCAATCGCGGCGCGCATTTCGAATACTGCCTGCTGACGCTGGGCTCCAGCCACAACCGCGCCGCCTCAGACCAGGCGTGGAAGAAGGGCGAGGTGCTGTCGATCGATTCCGGCGGCAACTATCACGGCTATATCGGCGACCTTTGCCGTATGGGCGTGCTTGGCGAGCCGGATGCCGAGCTGGAGGATCTGCTGGCCGAAGTCGAGGCGGTGCAGCAGGCGGCCTTCTCCAAGGTGAAGCCGGGCACGCTCGGCGGCGACATGATCGCCCATGCCGAGAGCGTGCTGAAGGCCTCGAAGGTCGCGGCCTACACAGATTTCTTCGCCCACGGCATGGGGCTGATCACCCATGAGGCGCCGTTCCTGATGACCAACCATCCGGTCGCCTACGAAGGCACCTACGCGGCAAAGCCGCTGGAAAAGAACATGGTGCTCTCGGTCGAGACGACGATGCTCCACCCGACGCGCGGCTTCATCAAGCTGGAGGACACGGTAGCGGTGACCGATGCCGGCTATGTGATGTTCGGCGACCGCGGGCGGGGGTGGAACAGGGG
>NZ_RZSL01000641.1:0-3169 GCF_003997355.1 Mesorhizobium sp. M1E.F.Ca.ET.041.01.1.1
GTCTATGACGGCGAGGCGAGGCAGGCGATCGCAGCACTCGATGGCCAGATCGATACACAAGCCGCCACGACGGTCTGGGAAGCGGCCCTGGCCGCCACCTGGCACGGCTCGCCCGTCTGGTTCCACGGCGATGTCGCCTCAGGCAATCTCCTGGTCGAAGACGGCCGCCTGAGCGCCGTCATCGACTTCGGCACCTCCGGCGTCGGCGACCCGTCCTGCGACCTCGCGATCGCCTGGACCTTTTTCGAGGGCGAAAGCCGGGAGGCTTTCCGCACCGCCATCGCGGTCGATGAGGCGACCTGGGCGCGCGGCCGCGGCTGGACGCTATGGAAGGCGCTGATTACCGTTGCCGGACATGACGCCAACCAAGCCGAGGTCGGAAGGCAGCGCCGGGTGATCGACGAGGTGCTCGCCGATCACGAATGCTGGGCGTAACGCGGATCCACGCTTGGACAATCTCCCGAGCGGTCCCTGCTAGGAAACCTCGGTCTGGTCGGGCGCATCGTGCCCTTCATCGGGCGGACCGTCCTGGGTGACCTTGGTCTTGCGCCCGCGTTTGGGCGACTTGGCCAATGCAGCGTTTGTCGCCGCGCTGCGCTTGGGCCTTTCCGTCGCAAGCTTTGGCCCGGGCCGCTTGATGCGCGGCGGCGGTGACTTTCCCGCCTTGTCTTCGCCGCCCATGTAGAACGTCACATGAGGGAAAGGTATCTCGATGCCGCGCTCCTCGAAGACCTCCTTGATGATCTCGTTATAGGCGCGACCGAGGGCAAAATGCTTTCCGGGCTTGGTCTTGATGCGGGCCCGAACCAAAATGGCGGAGTCGGCGAATTCGGTCACGCCATGCATCTCGAGGTCGCCGATGATGTCGCCCGCGAACCCGGCCTCCTTCAGTTTGTCGAAGGCCTCGTGCATCGCCTGCTTCACCTCGGGAATGCTCGCCCCGTAATCCACGCCGATCGATGCGACGTGATAGCTGAAGGTCTTCATGAAGTTCGTCACGGCATCGACGGAAGAGAACGGGATGAGATGATAGGCGCCGTCGAGGGTGCGCAACGACACGGACCGGATTGTCAGCCGCTCAACGGTGCCTGTGACCCCTCCTGCGGTCACCACATCGCCTTCGTTCATCGCGTTCTCGAACTGTATGAAGGCGCCGGTGATGATGTCCTGCACCAGTTTTTGCGCCCCGAAGCCGACAGCGAGGCCGACAACGCCGGCGCCGGCAAGCAGCGGGCCGATGTTCACGCCAAACTCGGACAGCACCAGCATGACGATGAGGACGCCCAGCGCGACCACGAAGGCATTGCGGAACAGGGCGAGAAGCGTCCGTTCGCGCGGGGAGGGGACATGGCCGTAATTCGGATTGAGGCGATATTCCACCCACGATTGGACGGCGAGATAGATCAGGCCGCCGACCAGCATTATCAGGATCGCGGAAACGATTGAAACGGCGAAGCGCTGGCCGACTTCGCTCGACAGCCACCCGACGACGTCTGCCGCTCGCCAGAACTGTGCGATGACCAGCAGCACGACCGCGGCAACCAGGATGCGAACTGCCCTGAGCACATTGGGAACGAAGGCATTGAGGCGCCGCTCGAGCAAAGGAAGCCGCTCGCTGACCTCGGCGGGCAGGTTTATCCCCGCTCCGGCGACCCGCGCGATGACGCCCGTCAGCAATACCCCTATGGCTATGGCGATGATCGATTGGACGGTGGCCGCGAGGACGAACGGCAGGGCCATCGCGGGCGCTGCGAGCCACAGAACAAAGACGAGGATCAGGTATCCGATCGCCACGACGTGCCAAAGCCTGGCGAGACCGGCCAGGAACCTGCCCAGAATGTCGGTTCGGCGGGTCTCGCTGCGGCGCAGCAGCCATCGCCGTACCTGATCGCGATTCTGCAGGATGACAATCAGGGCGAGCACCAGCGCGGCAAACATCACGACCACGCGGACCACTTGCGCGGCGTCTTCCGAAACGTTGACCGCAACGATCGGCGCGAGGAAGAACATCGTATAGCCGACCACGCTGACGAAGCGGCTCAGCCAGAAATACCAGTATGCCGCCGTTGTGTCGCCCAATGTCCAGATCCGCAGCGCGGGCCATCTCGGGGCAAGCAGTGTCCGCGCAAGGACCTTGATGAACTCGATGACCAGGAAGGCGTTCAGGAACAGCGCACGGTTCATCTCCGCCTGACCCGCCTGGTCGATAACGAAAGCAGAGAGCGAAGACACCGAACCGATTGCCCAGGCCGCGAGCACGGTGAGCGCGTCGGCCAGCGCGGACAAACCGATGAAGCCGAACCGCTCGAACCTGCCTCCGCGTGTCGCTGCATTGGCGAATGTGCGCTGGAACCGTCCAAAGGCGAACCGCAACGCGAGGTAGACGGCGAAGGTGAGAACCACGACAAGGGCGCTGTTGCGTACGGCGTTCCAAAGGCTCTGCACATCGATCGAGACACCTCCCGAAAAGACGCCGGCAATTCTCTCGACGAGGGCGGCGGTCGTCTTGATCAGGCCCGAAGCGCTCTCTGCCGCATCCTTCGTATACGCGGCGACCTCCTGTGCGATCGTCGTTTCAGGCGCTGCCTCGGCCGCCGGCTGGTTGCCTTCCGCGGCCGCGGCGCGCAGCTTGTCGATCAGGCGGTGCCGCGCCTGGTCGTTCTCCAGGATGGTGATGAGCGCTTCGACATCCGCGTTCGGCTCGCCGGGCTTGGAACCTCCTTGTGCGGCCGGCTGGGCGAGGCTTGGTGCCCCGCAGAGCAGTAGAAACAACAACAGAGAAATTAGAGTTCGCATTGCTGGCCCTGGCGGAAAACTATCGATCGGAGTGCGCGCTGCCGGCGCCGGCTCGGACATTCTTGCAAAATCGCAGGCAGCCGCATCTTCGCATTGGTGCAGTTCATCTAGGGCGAACCTGCTGGGGTGGAAGTTGGTACCTTCGTCGAGTGCGGCGGTCCCTCCTTGGCGACGCGCTCTGGGTGCCATAACGAACTTTGCCGCCGATCGTTGCCTGGTTGGCCAAAGACAGCGTCATCGCCAGCGCGAACCGTCTTATGTTGAAGCGCTCGGTTCGCTCGCTGGCTGGTTCCTCTGCGTCAGGTACGACATACGCAAATCTTGATTTCGCCGTCCAACGGGTGAAAAGCTCGACCCATGGAATGGCGCGACG
>NZ_RZSL01000642.1:0-3166 GCF_003997355.1 Mesorhizobium sp. M1E.F.Ca.ET.041.01.1.1
GTCAGGGAGTGACCAGAGCCACGCCGTTCCTCCTCCGACGTCTACGTTCTGGCCGATCGCAGCGATGAGGTCTTCGCTCCGGCGGGCGAACGTCAAGCGATGCCGGCTTTCCTCACCTTCATCAGCCTTAAGGCTGCACTGGAGGTCGATCCCGAGATCGTCGGCTTCCTCGATGACCTTGTCGATGAGGTTCCGGATGACCTTGTGGCTGTTTGCGGTGATCCCGACCGTCTTGCCCTGCCGGACGAGGGCGCAGACCATCTGCGCTGCCGTGAAGGTCTTCCCTGCGCCCAGCGGGCCCTGCACGGGCAGAACACCTTCGCCGAGATGCTCCGCCAGCCGTAGCGCGGCATCCAGCGTGATTTCGCCGGCCTCCCTCACAGGATGCCCGGCGACGGGAGGCGGGCGCCTTAACAGCAGATCCCGCGCGGCTCGGTATGGGCCGGGGCCTTCGATCCCGTTCGCCGCAACATGCTCCCCAATGCGGAGGAGAGCTTCCGCGATGACCTCGGCGCCGACGACCTTGTGGGCGAAAACCGCTTCCGGATGAAGTGTTGCGGTGTCCTGGCGCTTCTTGATATCGACGGTGCGTTCCTCGAGCGAAATCGCTTCCACTTTTCCGAACTTGTCGCCGCCGCAGTTGCGAAGGTCTTCGCCACCGCGCAGGGAAGTCTCCTGCTTTGGGTAGCTGTAGCGATGAATGGGCGCTCGAGCCGTTCCGCCGGCTTCCCCGACGAACACAAGCCCTGACAGCCCCGCCCGTTCGTCGAGCAGCTCTTCGGCTGATACCGCTGCAAGGCGAAAGAGCTCCCACCAGGTCGCCTTGGCCTCCCGCCGGTGCCAATCCAGCAGGTTGGCAAGCAGCCAACGCGCCTGCTGCTCTTCCGAGCGATCCGCAGGATCGTCAGGGATCCCTTGCAGAAGCTGCTCGATAACGGGAGCGATGCGCGCAAGCCAGGCAGCGACGTTCTCGTTCGGGGCACCGTCATCCCCGCGTGCGGGCCGTGGGATATCCACGCCGGCGGCGATGAAATCGGCCCGCCGATCCTCGAGCCATGAGCGGAGGGCAGCCGTCGAGAGGCAGTCATCCTCGTTGTAGCCGCGCACGGCCACACGGGTTTCCTCGCTGATGGACGTGGCATCGCCGAGCTCGAGATTGGCCTGAAAATTCGTGAGCGCGCTGTTCGCCTCCGGGAGCGGCACTTGCCTTACGAAGCCATAGAAAGGTTCAAGACGCTTGATGGAGTAGCTCTCGACGCTGGCGCGAATGGCATGGCGAACCACCGAATAGAGGTCGACGAAAAGCTCCGCGCGTAGCATCCGGTCAATTTCGTCTTCTCGCGTGCCGTACCTTCCCATCAAGCGCTTGAGGGCCGCTGGCTCATATGGCGCGTAATGGTAGATGTGCAGGTCCGGATGCATCTCCCAGCGCGCCATGACGAAATCGACGAACCGCTCGAAAGCCTGCCGTTCTTCAGCGCGGCTTAAAGCCCACTCGCCGCGATAAGCGTTTTCGCCGTGATCGTCGCTGGCCAGGTAGCCGAAGAGATATTCGAGACCGTGCTCTCCTATGAATGGATCACCTTCGAGGTCTAGGAAGATGTCGCCGGCCGACGGTTCAGGAAGGCGCGCCAGTCCGAACCCCGGTTCGATCTCAAGCATTTCGAATTTGCGCTCTCCGGTTTCCCGCGCCTCCACCTGTACGCGCGCCTGTTCCCGCACGCGGTGGTAAGAGCCGAGCGACCCACGTTCGGGACGCCAGGGAAGGGGTAGGGGGAGCGATGCGATGCCGGCCATCGTCGCGGCGCCATATTGCGCGAATTCGTTGATCTGCACTTTCGTGACGCTGGCGATCAGGGAGGGATGGTCGTCCTCTCGCCTCTTGCCATCGCAAGTGTCGTGCCAGCGGCAAATGTCGCAGTGAGCGGTCGGGTCGGGATACGTGGCTGGAGCATCCTCCTGCTCGAGTGACTGCTCGAACCGACGCTTCGCCTGGCGATAGTAGGCCGCATAGTCGGCGAAGCGGAACGTCTGCGGCACGAAATCGGACCAAGGCGCGACGACATGCATGTGATCCGGCGCAAGGCCTTGCGCGCGTTCCAGCAGGTCGGAATAGAGGCAGAGCTGAAGTACCGTTCCGGCCTTCGTCTCCCGTGCGAGCTTCGTATCGAGCACCTCGTACGACCAAGAGCCAAGGTTGCTTGGCTTCTCCACGCGCCGCAGGATGTCGGCCCGACCGCCCCAACGGCCGTGGCGCAACGCTCCCTGGACGATGACCTCGGTGCCCGCTGCCATCGACCGGAGGGTCGCAGCAACGGCCGCGTCAGAGACGTCGACGCCATCGATCCGTGCTGCCTCCAATCCGCTGTCGATCAAATGCTGCACGAAGTTCCGTTCGTGCACGGCGCCGCGCTCCCGCAGAACTTCCAGCTGCGGGTCCCAACGGGAGGGCCTGGCGAGCTGTCCCTCCGCAACGGCCCGGTCAAGGACGCTCAGATGATGGCAACTTAGATGGCCTACCAAGTCACTCGCACTAAGCCGAAGTTCGCCCGCAACCAGCTGCATACCCGTGTCCCCCATTGCTGCTGCGGAGCCTATTTCCATTCCCTGTCGTTAATAAACCCTAGCGGGAGAAACTTTCGCCACGTAGCGGCACCCGGAAGCCGCAAGATAATGGGGTGCGTGGTACTCGCGTGGCCGCCAGGCAGCCCTATTGTCCGGCTCTCTTTGGCGGCGATGACCAAGGAATGTACTCTTCGACATCGAAGTTGTTTGCTATCGGCGGCAATCTCTGTTCGAAGATTGTCCGATACCCGCAGACCATGCCATGATGTCAACGGAATATCCTGAGGGTCCGGGGGGACGACTATGGAATGGTTCCTGATCGGCGCGGCGTTGGTTGCGTGGCTGATCTATCGGGGAAGCAAGCAAAATCTCGCGGAGGCGACACCACAGAGGTTGCGCCAACCTGCCGCGGAAAGGCTTGCTTCGAAGAACGATCGCGCTGACCCCCCGAAGCAGCCTTGGCAGGACCCTCGATCTCACCCCGACAGGCGCTTCACCGATGGAAGCAACCAGTGGGAACGGCGCCCGGTCACGGCTAGCATGCTCGCAGGCGATAGCGGCCGTCAGCCCAAGGTTCCGGCGAAATGGATAGCTTCTGGAG
>NZ_RZSL01000643.1:0-3164 GCF_003997355.1 Mesorhizobium sp. M1E.F.Ca.ET.041.01.1.1
GCGGTGCCGAAGAGCGCTTTGGCGTCGAAGTCGGTGGCGTCGCCTCGCGCGAGAGTGACGCGGGCCGCGAGACCTTCGCGGGCCATCGCTGCGTTCGCCGTCTCCAGCATCTCGGCGGAGATATCGAGGCCGAAGAAGCGGGCGTCCGGATAGCGGCGGGCGGCAAGCACGATGTTGCGGCCGGTGCCGCAGCCGAGCTCGAGCACTGTGCCGCCTTGCGGCACGTCGAGCCCCGCAATCAGCCGGTCGCGGCCGAGCAGGTAGTATTTGCGGGTGAGGTCGTAGATATGGCGCTGCCAGCGATAGACGCCATCCATCAGTTCGGCATGGCTGGCCGGCAGCTCCGTCGTGCTCATGCGGCGCGCTTCACATAAAGATGGAAGCCGCCATAGATGGCCGAGCGGTCCTTGGCGGAAAATTCACGCGAGGCCTCGCTCTCATAGTGCCACTGGTCGAGCAGCGAGTTGGAGACGCGGCCCGGCAACAGGCTGGGCTCGGCGGCGGTGCGGAAGATGACGCGGGCACCGACCGACGCGGTACGGGTGATCTCGGTCCACAGCGCGTTGAGCTGATCGTCGGTCATCCAGTCCTGCGCGTCGAGCAGGACAAAACGGTCGACAGAACCCGCATCCTTGGCGGCGAGGAACTTGACCAGGTTGGCATGGTGGATGCCGACGCGATCGACGTTGGCGCGGATTGTCTTATAGTTGCGCTGTTCCAGATAGGCAGGCAGGGCTGCCTCGCCCGGCTCCGGGTAGCGGCGGGCAAAGGCCTGCCAGGCGAAATAGTTGTTCTTCAGCGGGAAATCGCAGGCGAGCTTTTCCAGCCGCGCCTTCAAGACGCTCGCCATCGAGCCGTCGCCGGAGGTGATCAGCGAATCGTACTGGGCCGGCGGGATGCCGAGGCCGAACAGCGAAGCCTTGCGCGATGTCGCCCATCTCAACAGCTTCTTGTCGAAGACCGGCGCCAGCTCCTCGTTGAAGAAGCGACGCTGTTCGCCGATGTTCTCGGCCTTCATGATGCCGGCCGGATCGACACCAAACAGCTTGCCGACGCGATGGCCCATGGCGATGAAGAGGCCGAGCAGGCCGGTCTGATAGAAGTTGCGGTCGAAGACGCCGATGCGGCGGCGGCCGCGCCAGTTCCTGCGCTCCCAGTAGTGGCGGCTGACCGGATCGAGATGCGGCGCGATGAAGCGGTCATAGGCTTCCGAATTGTGGCTGGTGTCGGCGGCGCCGAAGAAACGGAACAGATCGCCCTGCGACGGCAGATGGCGAACCGCTTCCAGCTTCATGCGGTTCAGCGCGATATGCGCCGCGTTGAGGTCGACGGCATCGATGCGGGCCGGCGAGCGGGTGAGATAGGCCAGAATGTTGCAGCCGCCTGACGCGATCGTGACGACGCGATGCCCGGCGCCGAGCTGCATGGCGTCGATATCGACATCCGGGTCTTCCCAGATCTGCGGATAGACGAGGCCGGAAAACAGGAAAGCGAAAAGCCGCTCGGAAATGCCTTCCATCGACAGGGCTCGGTTCTGGTAGACGGCCTTTCCAACTTCCTTGCCACGGCGATAAACGAGTTCTCCGGAAACATCCGTCATGGCAAGGTGATTCCCCGTTTGCGTTGGCGCAAGCGGGTAGCGCAGCGTTGTGACAGGCGGGTGACAGGCTGTTGACGTTAAAGTGCGTCATGCTGGACCGGAACTCGGGCGACGCGCCTTAGTCATTGTTTTCATGCATGTCGTTTTCCCAAAACCGCTGCACACTTTTGGGCGACATGCATCAGGCCTTGCCGAACCCGCCTGGCGTCGGCGTGGTGACGATGACGGCCTCGCCGGCATCGAGCGTCGTCTGGTCGCAGGCCTTCAGCACGTCGATCGATCCATCGTTGCGCCTGATTTCGGTCGAGCCTGCCTGGCCATCGCCGCCGCCATCCAGACCCTGCGGCGGCCGGTTGCGGTGCGAGGACAGGATGGCGCATTCCATCCTTTCCAGGAAGCGGATGGTGCGCTTGGTGCCGTCGCCGGCGTTCCATTTGCCCTTGCCGCCCGAGCCTTCGCGGATGTGGAAGTCCTCGAGCACCACCGGGAAGCGCAGTTCCAGCACCTCAGGATCGGTGAGCCGCGAATTGGTCATGTGGGTGTGGACGCCGGACGTGCCCGCAAAGCCGCGGCCCGAATTCATGCGCCCGGCCGGCGAGCCTGAGCAGATCGTCTCGTAGTATTGGTACTGCCGGTTGCCGAAGGTGAGATTGTTCATCGTGCCTTGCGCATTGGCCATCGCGCCCATGGCGCCGAACAGCGCGTTGGTGACGTGCTGCGATGTCTCGACATTGCCGGCAACCACGGCGGCGGGGTAGGCCGGTTTGAGCATGCAGCCGTCGGGAATGACGATGTTGATCGGCCTCAGGCAGCCTGCGTTCATCGGAATCATGTCCTCGACCATGACGCGGAAGGCGTAGAGCACGGCGGCGCGGGCGACTGGTTCCGGCGCGTTGAAATTGTTCTTCATGACCGGCGAGGTGCCGGTGAAGTCGACCGTCGCCTCGCGCTTGTCGCGGTCGACGGCGATGCTGACCTTGATCACCTGGCCGGTATCGGTCGGGTATTCGTAGACCGAGGTGTCGGGCAGCCGTTCCAGCACGCGGCGCACGCTCTCGGCGGCATTGTCCTGGACATGGCCCATATAGGCCTCGACGACATCGAGGCCGAAATGCGCGACCATCTTGCGCAGCTCCGCCACGCCCTTTTCGTTTGCGGCGATCTGCGCCTTGAGGTCGGCGATGTTCTGGGCGGGATTGCGGGCAGGGTAGGGATGATCGGTGAGGAGCGCCTCGAGCTCTTTCTCGCGGAAGCGGCCGCGATCGACGATGCGGAAATTGTCGAACAGCACGCCTTCCTCGTCGACGGTGGTGGCCAAAGGCGTCATCGAGCCGGGCGCCGTGCCGCCGACATCGGCGTGGTGGCCGCGGGAGGCCGCCCAGAACAGGATTTCCTCCCCCCTCGAGGGGGAGGTGCCGCCGAAGGCGGCGGAGGGGGTCGCCGCGGCAGTGCTCGACGCATTTGCGGTGCCTTCTGAGACGACCCCACCCGACCGCTTCGCGGCCACCCTCCCCTCAAGGGGGAGGGAAAAAACCGGCGTCACGACAGTGATGTCGGGCAAATG
>NZ_RZSL01000644.1:0-3163 GCF_003997355.1 Mesorhizobium sp. M1E.F.Ca.ET.041.01.1.1
AAACAGACGCAGACCGTGCTCGCCGCCGGCACCGCAAGCAACGGCCGGGTGGAGCGGGCGCCGGCGCCTCGCCAGGGCGGCGCGCCGGTGGAGACCGAGTTCCGCCACAATGTGCTGGGGTCGCCACTCGACCCGCGCTACACTTTCGCCTCGTTCATCGAAGGACCCTCGAACCGGGTGGCCTTCGCGGCCGCCAAGGCGGTGGCGGAATCGCAGTCGAGCGCCGTGCGCTTCAACCCGCTCTTCCTTCACGCGACCGTCGGACTGGGCAAGACGCACCTTTTGCAGGCGATCGCGGCGGAATCGCTGCGGCACAACCCGAAATCGCGCGTGGTCTATCTGACGGCGGAATATTTCATGTGGCGCTTCGCCACCGCCATCCGCGACAACAATGCGCTCACCCTCAAAGAGCAATTGCGCGATATCGATCTTCTGATCATCGACGACATGCAGTTCCTGCAGGGCAAGTCGATCCAGCATGAGTTCTGCCACCTGATCAACATGCTGCTCGACAGCGCCAAGCAGGTGGTGGTCGCCGCCGACCGGCCGCCGTCGGAACTGGAATCGCTGGAGCCGCGCGTGCGTTCGCGCCTCAACGGCGGCGTGGCGCTCGAAATGTCGGCGCCGGATTTCGCCATGCGCCTCGGCATGCTGAAGCTGCGCCTCGCCACCGCCAAGGTCGACGATGCCTCGCTCGACATTTCGGACGATATCCTCGATCACGTCGCGCGCACTGTGACAGGCAGCGGACGCGAGCTCGAAGGCGCCTTCAACCAGCTTCTGTTCCGCCAGTCCTTCGAGCCGCAGATCACCATCGACCGCATCGACGAGATCCTCGGCCACATCTACCGCTCGGGCGAGCCGAAGCGGGTGCGCATCGAGGACATCCAGCGCATCGTGGCGCGCCACTACAACGTGTCGAAGACGGAGCTGCTGTCCAACCGGCGCACGCGCACCATCGTCAAGCCGCGGCAGGTGGCAATGTATCTGTCGAAGGTGATGACGCCGCGCTCGCTGCCGGAAATCGGGCGGCGTTTCGGCGGCCGCGACCACACGACGGTGCTCCATGCCGTGCGCAAGATCGAGGATCTTTCCGGTGCCGACAACACGCTGGCGCAGGAGCTCGAACTGCTCAGAAGGCTGATCAACGAGCAGGCCTGAGCGGTCCGAAAAAGGGGCGGCGGCGCAGTTCGCCGGCTTTATCCCCAGAAAGCCCGCGCAACCGGCCGGAACCGGTGTCGCGGGCTTGCGTTTGCAGGCTTTTTACTGTCAGCTTACACAGATTCTGAGCTTTTCGGAGCTGTCGCGGGATGCCGCCCCTTGGTGCCCCGCCCATTCATTGAAGCGAGCCTGTTTCGTCATGCGTGTTATCCTGGAACGGTCCAATCTCCTGAAGTCCCTCAACCACGTTCATCGCGTGGTGGAGCGGCGCAACACCATACCGATCCTGTCGAATGTGCTGCTCAGCGCAGAAGGCGCGAGCCTCGAGATGAAAGCGACCGACCTCGACCTCGAGGTGACGGAAGCCACGCCCGCCAAGGTCGAGCGCGGCGGCGCGACGACGGTCCCGGCGCACCTGCTCTACGACATCGTGCGCAAGCTGGCCGACGGCGCCGAGGTCATGCTGAAGACCGACGAGGACGGCAATGCGATGACGGTCACGTCGGGCCGCTCCAGCTTCCGCCTGCAGTGCCTGCCGCAGTCCGATTTCCCGGAACTTTCGGCCGGCTCCTTCTCGCACATCTTCCGGCTCGACTCGGCGGCGCTCAAAGGCCTGATCGAGAAGACGCAGTTCGCCATCTCGACCGAAGAGACGCGCTACTATCTCAACGGCATCTTCCTGCACACGCATGAGGTTGGCGGCAAGCTGAAGCTGCGCTCGGTCGCGACCGACGGGCACCGCCTGGCGCGCGCCGAAATCGACGCACCGGCAGGCTCCGAAGGCATGCCCGGCATCATCATTCCGCGCAAGACGGTGAGCGAGCTGCAGAAGCTGGTCGACGACCCGGATGTGGCGGTGACGACGGAGCTGTCGGACACCAAGATCCGCTTCACCATCGGCAGCGTCATCCTGACTTCGAAGCTGATCGACGGCACCTTCCCCGACTATCAGCGCGTCATTCCGACCGGCAACGACAAGAAGCTGATCATCGACCGCCAGAGCTTCGCCGCCGCCGTCGACCGCGTCTCGACCATTTCGTCGGAGCGCGGCCGGGCAGTGAAAATGTCGATCAACGACGGCCAGCTCACGCTCGCCGTCAACAATCCGGATTCGGGCAGCGCCACCGAGGAGCTGGCGGCCGACTATTCGTCCGATCCGATCGAGATCGGCTTCAACGCCAAATATCTGCTCGACGTCGCCGCCCAACTCACCGGCTCGGAGGCGAAGTTCATGCTGGCGGATGCCGGGTCGCCGACGCTGATCCACGACATGGCCGACGAGACCGCGCTCTATGTGCTGATGCCGATGCGGGTGTAGCGCATCGGGTTTCGCGCCGGCTGGCGATGGAATGATGATTGCGGCGGCTTGCACGGGCGGACAGCGGTTGCCGGAACAAACCCATATAAGTAAGCTAACGCTTACAAACTTCCGCAACTATGCGGGACTTTCGCTTGAGCTCGACCCCGGCGCCGTGGTGCTGTCCGGCGACAATGGCGCCGGCAAGACCAACCTGCTCGAAGCCATCTCGCTGCTGACGCCCGGACGCGGGCTGCGCCGCGCGCCCTATGCCGACGTGGCGCGCGAAGGCGGCGATGGCGGCTTTGCCCTGCATGCCCGGATCGAGGGGCCGGAAGGCCAGGTCGAAATCGGCACCGGCGTTTCCGGTGCAGATGCCGCCGGAGAAGGCGGCAGGCGCGTTCGCATCAACGGCGCGCCGGCGAAGTCGGCTGACGATATGCTGGAGTGGCTGCGGGTCGTCTGGCTGACGCCGGCGATGGACGGGCTGTTTCCAGGGCCGGCCGCCGACCGCCGCCGCTTCCTCGACCGCCTTGTGCTGGCGATCGATCCGAACCATGGCCAGCGGGCCCTCGACTACGAAAAGGCGATGCGCGGCCGTAACCGCCTACTTACCGAAGGATCGCGCGACAGCGCCTGGTTCGACGCGATCGAGACACAGATGGCCGAAACCGGGGTGGCGATCGCCGCGGCACGGGCGGAACT
>NZ_RZSL01000645.1:0-3161 GCF_003997355.1 Mesorhizobium sp. M1E.F.Ca.ET.041.01.1.1
GACGCTCAAGCGCTCCACCGGTGGGGTCGTGGCCGGTGTCGACGGTCCTGCCTTCGAAGCGTGGCGCGTCGGTGCGATAGCCGGATACAGCCACACCAATTTCGACGTGAAGGACCGTGCCTCGTCCGGCGACAGCGAGAACTACACGCTCGGGTTCTATGGCGGCACGCAATGGAACCAGTTCAGCCTGCGCGCCGCCGCGATCTACACATGGCACAATATCGAGACGGACCGCACGGTGGCCTTTCCCGGCTTCGCTGACAGCCTTCAGGCAAAATACGACGCGGGAACCTTCCACGTCTTCGGCGAAGCCAGCTACCGTGTCGATACCGTCCCGGCTGCCTTAGAGCCCTTCGCCAACCTGTCCCATGTGAGCCTTCACACCGATGCCTATTCGGAAAGCGGCGGCGCCGGCGCGCTTCATGCCGACGGTGAGACCACGGACACAACCTTCACAACGCTCGGGCTGCGAGCCTCGACCGGTTTCGACTTTTCCGGCATGCGGGCCACGGCACGCGGAACGATCGGCTGGCGCCATGCCTATTGCGATACGATCCCGCTTTCCACATTCGTCTTCAGCGGCTCCGACGCATTTGCCATAGAAGGCGTGCCGATCGCCAGGGATGCCGCTGTCGTCGAGGCTGCCATTGACCTGAATCTCACCGACGATGCCGTTTTCGGTGTGACCTACAGCGGACAATTGGCTTCAGGCGGCCAGGATCACGCCTTCGGCGCGAGAGTAGGCGTAAAATTCTAATACACCGGCCAAAAGTAAGCAGCGGTTCGTGCTAGGATTTCACGCAAAGAAAGTGGGGCTGATCGCTGAAATGCCGAAAATTCGTCGCTCTTCCACCCCCGTCAGGGAATTTCGGCAGGGACCTGTTCTCTCTCGACTGCCACCAAGCAGTCTTTCTCCGATCCTTGGCTTCGCGGCGTTCGCACTCGTCGCCTGCCAATCGGCATCCGAGGTACCGCCCGCTCCTCCACCCCAACCTGCCCCGGCTGCCGTTGCGGCTCCGGCTTCTCCGGATTTGGCGGTGTTGGACCAAACCGTGGCGATCACGCCTCCCGGCAAGGGCGTTCCGGCTAGGTATGCCGCGTTTTCAGGCATATGGGCCGGACGGCTGGATGGCATGTATGAAGGCAAGCTGGCCGTGCTGACGGTTTCTTCGGGCGGTCAGGTGACGGTCAGCTATGCGTGGGGCGATGTGGCCGACTACAAGCCGGGGGTCGCCGACGGCGCCGGCAGGATTGTCGGAAACACATTGAAGCTCGGGCGCCTGCCGAATGGCGCGGACGCCACCTTTACGATGCAGCCCGACGGAACGTTGGCCGTCACCTATGCGCTTGCCGGCCAGACCTACAGGGGCCAGTTCGCCAGGCAATAGTCCACGGAACGGCAGTCGACGAGATTGTCAACGGACCGCACCTCGATCGCGGGGATTACCCTGGCAGTCCGCATGTCACCCTGCGACGTGCTGGCAAAGCCCGAATCGGCTATGCCTCTGCCATGCAGGAAACGTCCCTCTACGCCCCGGTGAAGCGGTTTCTCGAGAGCCTGGATTTCACCGTCAAGGGCGAGGTCGGCGACTGCGACATCGTCGGGCTGCGCGATGGCGAGCCGCCGGTGGTCGTCATCTGCGAGCTGAAGCTGCAGTTCAATCTCGAGCTCGTCCTGCAGGGCGTCGATCGCGCCGCGGCCTGCGACGAGGTCTGGCTCGCCGCCAGGATGTCGGCGCGCGGCAAGGGCCGCGAGCACGACCGCCGGTTTCGCGCACTATGCCGGCGGCTCGGCTTCGGTTTGCTGGCGGTTGATGGAAAAGGCAAGGTCGAGCTGCTGCTCAGCCCGGCTGCCGTGCCGCCCCGGCGCGACCCGAGGCGGCGCTCGCGCCTGGTCGAGGAACATCACCGCCGCAAGGGCGATCCTTCCATCGGCGGCAGCACGCGAAGAAAGCCGATCATAACCGCCTACCGGCAGGAGGCTATCGCCTGCGCCGCCGCCATGGCCGATGGCCCGAAGCGGCCGCGCGACCTCAAGGAACTCTCGCCGCGCGCGGCCAGCATCCTTCTGCACAATTACTACGGCTGGTTCGCCAGGGCCGAGCGCGGCATCTACGCGTTGACCGAAGCCGGCGTCGCCGCTGTCCAGTCACAGGGCCGGGCAATCGCATATAGCAGCGCCAGCCCCCTCTCCGTCCGCTACGCGGACACCTATCCCCCATTTCATGGGGGCGAGGAACGCTAACTTCTGACGTCGCGGCCTTGAAAAGCTTGGGTTCCTCGCCCCAACAAAGTGGGGGAGAGGTGGCTCGGCGAAGCCGAGACGGAGAGGGGGAGCGCCATATGCGATTACCCTGAGTCACAAGGGGGTAGTCGAGAGTTCGCTTTAGGGACCTTCGCGCAAGGACGGCGTTTCAGAACCGCTCGCGGTAATCACGCGGGTTGGTGCCGAGGGTGCGCAGGAAGCCGCGTCGCATGGTCTCTTCCGAGCCGAAGCCGCAGCGCCGGACCGCCTGGTTGACGGCCAGTCCCTGTTCCAGCATCCGTCGTGCGGCCTCGATGCGGATTTCTTCGACCGCGCGGGCGGGTGTCCGGCCGGTTGCCTCGCGATAGTGCCGCGAAAAGCTGCGTGGGCTCATATTGGCGCGCTCGGCCAATGTCGTCAGCGAAAGGTCGCTGCCCAGATTGTCCAGGATCCAGCCATGCAGTTTGTCGAAGCGCCCGTCGCCATCCTGCAGCTTGAGGGTCTGGCTGAACTGCGCCTGGCCGCCAGGGCGTTTCAGGAAGACGACCAACTCGCGCGCCACCGCAAGCGCCATGCGTCGGCCAAGGTCGGCCTCGACGAAGGAAAGGGCGAGATCGATGCCCGCCGTCACGCCGGCGGACGTCCACACGTTGCCGTCGCGAATGAAGATCGGGTCGGGTTCCAGGCGGACCGCCGGAAAGCGTTGGGCGAACTCGGCGCAGCGTCCCCAATGGGTGACCGCGCGGCGGCCGTCGAGCAGGCCTGCCGTCGCCAGCAGCATGGCGCCGCTGCAGACGGAAGCTGTGCGCCTGGCGTCGCGCGAGCGGCCGATGACCCACTGGACAAGCTGGGATCCTCGCAGGCGGCATTGATGCCCCATCCTCCGGGCACGATCAGCGTGTCGAGTCCAGAGCCT
>NZ_RZSL01000646.1:0-3088 GCF_003997355.1 Mesorhizobium sp. M1E.F.Ca.ET.041.01.1.1
GGATAAGCGCCCTTGGTGCCGCGCCAATGCGCGGCGGCAAAGCCGAGCACGATCAGCGCGAAGCCCTGGTGGGTCAACGCCATGTGCAACGGCACCTGCATCAAGAGCGTGCCGATGCCGATCGAGGCCTGCACCAGCACCAGCAGGAACAGCAGCGTGGCGCGGCGGGCATGCGTCGTGGCGGGCTGGCGCCGCCACGTGGCGATCATATGCCAGAGCGACACCACAAAGAGCGCGTAGGCGCCGAGCCGGTGCACGAACTGCACCGTCTTCGGATTCTCGAAGAAGTTCAGCCAGGCGGGTTTCAGCAAGAAGAGATCAGCCGGGATCACCTTTCCGTCCATCAGCGGCCATGTGTTGTAGCTCAAGCCGGCGTGGAGGCCGGCAACCAGCCCGCCGAGATAGATCTGGATCAGCGCCAAAAGCACGATGAAGCCGGCAAGCCGCTGCGTCGAGCGGTCGGCGGCGCGCTCGGAGTGTGGCGCCAACCCTCGCGCGACCACCGTGGTGGCGGTGTAGATCAGCGCCGCGATCGTCAGATGCGTGGCCAGCCGGTACTGGCTGACCGAGACGCGGTCGACCAGCCCCGAGGCCACCATCCACCAGCCGATGGCGCCCTGCAGGGCTCCGAGCAGGAGGATGCCTAACAGCTTCGGCCCGAGGCCGCGCTCGATGCGGCGTGTTGCCCAGAAGAACAGGAGCGGCAGGGCAAAGACGACGCCGACGCTGCGCGCAAGGATGCGATGCACCCATTCCCACCAGAAGATCGACTTGAACGCCTCGATGCTCATGCCATCGTTGAGCTCGGCATATTGCGGGATCTGCTGGTAGCGCTGGAATTCTTCCTGCCACTCGGCATCGTTGAGCGGCGGGATGACGCCGTGGATCGGCTTCCACTCGGTGATCGACAGACCGGAACCGGTGAGCCGGGTGGCGCCGCCGATGAGCACCAGCGCAACCAGCACGAGCAGCACGAAGTACAGCCAGCCGCGCACCAGTGCGCGGTTGCGCAGATCGCGGTCGCGGGCGGCGTATGGGGCCGTGGCGGTGATGGCGGCCATGGGACGGTTCCCGGCAATTGAAACGCGCGATTGGTGGACCATGACCGTCCCGGTGGCAAGGCCGCACAGCGCGGCACGCCGTCGCGCCGGTGAGCTATGGTTGCGCATGGCCGTCGTTCGGCCTAAGCGATGCGGGTCAACGGAACCGCGACATGCCCATTCGCCTGAAAAAGCTGATCGGAACCATCCTGCTGGTGGCGCTGGTCATCATCTATGCGCTGATCGCTTCGGCCGTCGCGGTCACCAGGCTCGCCGAATATGGCGCGACGGCGCATTTCCTGTTCTTCCTGTTCAGCGGCCTGCTCTGGGTGCTGCCGGCAATGGGAATCATCAAATGGCTGATCCTGGAGCCACCTCAGAAGGGCTGAACCGCCTTATCAGATCGTAACGACCATCTTGCCGGCATTGGCGAGCGGCGTCGTCACGCCCGATAGCATCGTGCGGATATGGGCTACGCTCTGGTAGCGGCCGTTGACCGAGATGCGCGGCAGCGCATGCAGGAAGCCGGCATGCTCGGCTCTCAGCACGCCGTGCCGGGTCGTCACCGCCGAGACATAGCCGGCGTCTCGGGCAAAACCCACCTCGCGGCAGCCGACCGCGCTGGCATAGCCGTAAGGGTAAGCGAAATGGCGCGGATCCAGCCCGAGCCTTTCCTCGAGGATGCGCCGGACCTCACCGATCTCGTGGCGCGCGTCCACTTCCGTGAGCCGCTTGAGGTTGCGGTGGTTGACGGTATGCGCGCCGATCGTCACCAGCGGATGCGCGGCCACCGCACGGATCTCGTCCCAGCTCATAAGCGTGCCGGGACGGCTCTCGCCAAGTTCGATCCCGTTGGAACGCGCCAGTTCGCGCAGCGCGGCGCCCTGCTCTTCTTCCGGGACTTCAAGGGTCAACCAGGCATTCAGCCGTGCAATGACCTGAACCTTTCGGCCAGGCGTCGAGCAATCGACGACCGCCGATCCTCTCGCGGTCTTCAGCGTCAGGTGTGAGCTGGTGTCGACGATATCCTCGACGACGTCCCACCACAGGTCGACGGCACCGTCGATCAGGCCTGGCGCGACATAGATGGTGATCGGCGCGCCGTGCTTTTCCAGCACCGGCAGCGCCTCGGTCATGTTATCGCGATAGGCATCGTCGGCGGTGATCGTGGCAAACTGGCCGTGTTTGCCACCCGCCTCGATGCGTTCGATCGCTTCATCAAGGGTAACAAAGGCATAGCCCCTTCCCTTCATGTCGGCGATCAGCTTGTCGAGGAAGGCTGGGGCGATGTTCAGGTGGCGATTGACGCTGTTCGGCTTCTCGGGCGTGGCGGTCACGCGATGCAGCATCAGGATGGCGCCGATGCCGCCGACGAACGGCTTCGCCAGCGGAGCGAGGCCGGTGTAGCGGGCAACGTTCAAGGCCAGTTTCCGGATCGCCTCGCCCCCGTCGATCATTCCTTCACCTTTTGCGCCTAGGCTCATCCAAGCACGACTTGCGCCTATGCGAACCCCAGGTTGCAACCAATACGTCTTAAGGATTGAGGGATGGTTGACGCCGCCGCGTCATTTGACGGCAATCGGGTCGCGGCCAATGAAGCGCCGGCGCGTGCGCCTGCCTCGAACCAGACCCGACTGACGGCGGCGGTGAGTGACGGCGCCGGCCTTGCCGATTACGCGCAATTCTGCGCTTCGGCGCTGTTTGCTCCGGCACAGAGCGCATCCTGGGTGCGCAACTGGGCGGCCGAGACCAAGGCCGACATGGTGGTCGCCACGCTGAACGCCGAAGGCAGGCCGGTGCTTGTGCTGGCGCTCGAAGTCGTCCGGAGAGGCCTGTTCCAGGTCGCCCGTTTCGCCGGCGGACGTCACGCCAACGGGAATTTTCCCGCCGCCGACCAGCGGTCGCTGCAAAGGATCGACGGCTCGGCTATCCGTTCCCTACTCTCGGCAATCGCCAAGGCGCGGCCGGACATCGACCTTGTTGCGCTGGAGCGGCTGCTGCCCGATCTCGACGGCGTCGCCAACCCGCTTGCCGCGCTGCCCCATTTT
>NZ_RZSL01000647.1:0-3139 GCF_003997355.1 Mesorhizobium sp. M1E.F.Ca.ET.041.01.1.1
ATCGGGATATGTGGAGGCGGGCGGGACGAATAGTCAGGCATTTGGTTGTTATAGATGCCAAGCGTCCGGCACGCAAGCGGACGCCGCTTCAACGGCACCCTACCCTTCCTGGCAGGCCTCCCGCCCTTGCCTCCCGCTCCCGCTGCATGCAAGGAGTGCTTCGAAACAACGGGATGATTGGCATGGCGGCTGAAGCATCGAGCAGCGATCTGGTGCAGGTAGTGGCGCTGCTTGCCGCTGGCGTGGTCGCCGTGCCGATCTTCAAGCGCATGGGGCTGGGCTCCATCCTCGGCTACCTTGCGGCGGGCGTGGTCATCGGGCCATTCGGGCTGCGCGTTTTTTCCGAATCGGAGGCCATCCTTCATGTCGCCGAGCTTGGCGTCGTCATGTTCCTGTTCATCATCGGCCTCGAAATGCAGCCGTCGCGGCTCTGGGGCCTGCGCCGCGACATCTTTGGGCTCGGCGCCCTGCAGGTCGGCGTCTGCGCCCTGCTTCTGACCGGCGTCGGACTGGCCGGAGGTTTTCCGATCGCTCAGTCCTTCGTCGCCGGCGCCGGCTTCGTCCTGACCTCGACGGCTATCGTCATGCAACTTCTCGAGGAACGCGGCGAGATCGCCGCGCCCAAGGGTCAGCGCATCGTCTCGATCCTCCTGCTCGAAGACCTGATGATCGTGCCGCTTCTGGCGCTGGTCGCGTTCCTGGCGCCGGGCGGCGCCGACACCAGCCTGTCCGAGCGGTTCACCGAGGTTGGCATCGGCGTCGCGGCAATCGTCGGGCTGGTGGTGGCAGGACGCTATCTGCTCAACCCGCTCTTCCGCATCCTGGCCGATGCCCGCGCCCGCGAGGTGATGACGGCCGCGGCACTGCTCGTGGTGCTTGGGTCGGCTTTAGCCATGCAGCTTTCCGGCCTGTCGATGGCGATGGGCGCTTTCCTCGCCGGCGTGCTGCTCTCCGAATCGACCTTCCGCCATCAGCTCGAAGCCGACATCGAGCCGTTCCGCGGCATCCTGCTCGGCCTGTTCTTCCTTGCCGTCGGCATGTCGCTCGATCTCGGCGTCGTCGCCCGGAACTGGCGGCTCGTCGCCATCTATGTCGTCGCCTACATGATCATGAAAGCGCTCGGCATCTACATCGTCGCGCGCATGCTCAAGAGCGGCCACCGCGAAGCGCTCGAGCGCGCCGTCTTCATGGCGCAAGGCGGTGAGTTCGCCTTCGTGCTCTATTCCTCGGCGGCCGCGGTCGGCATCATCGACGGCCAGGCCAACGCCACGCTGACCGCCATCATCATCATCTCGATGGTGCTGACGCCGTTGGCAATCGTGGCGCTGCGCTACCTCACGCCGCGCGATGAGCAATCGCTGGAAGGTGTCGACATCGCCGACGGCCTCACCGGCAGCGTGCTGATCATCGGCTTCGGCCGCTTCGGCCAGATCGCCAGCCAGCCATTGCTTCTGCGCGGTCTCGACGTCTCGATCATCGACAACGAGGTCGAGATGATCCAGGCGGCGGCCGATTTCGGCTTCAAGGTCTATTACGGCGACGGCACCCGGCTCGACATCCTGCATGCGGCCGGCGCCGGCCGGGCGCGCGCCGTGTTGATCTGCGTCGACAAGCCGGACGCAGCCGTGCGCATCGCGCAACTGATCAAGTCCGAATTCCCGTTGGTCACCGTTATGGCACGTGCCTTCGACCGGGGAACCGCGCTGCAGCTCATCCGCGCCGGCGTCGACTATCAGCTGCGCGAAACCTTCGAATCGGCGCTGGTCTTCGGCGGCTCGGCGCTGGAAGCGCTGGGCGTCGACCCGGAAGAGGTCGCCGATGTCATCGAGGACGTCCGGCGCCGCGACACCGCCCGTTTCGAAACGCAACTGGCCGAGGGCGTGCGCGCCGGCCAGCGTTTCCTCAAGGGCAATATCGGCACGCCGATCCCGACGCCGCTGACCCAGCCGCGCCGCGCCGGCCGGGCGCTGAACGAAGAGACGGCCGGCGTGCTGAACAAGGCAGAGACGAAGAGCTGAGAGGTAACGCATGGCAGAGCTCGACGCGCGAGCGCTTTCCGTCACCAAATTCTGGCGCGATGCCGGCGAGGACGCCTGGTTCGAGAAAAACGACGCCTTCGACGCGGATTTCCGCAACCGCTTCCTCGAGTTGCACTATGCCGTCGCGCGGCGCGAATGCGACGACTGGAACGCGCACGCCGAAGGATCTCTGGCGCTGATGATCCTGCTCGACCAGTTCCCGCGCAATTGCTTCCGCGGTACCGGACACATGTATGCGACCGATCCGCTGGCCAGGCATTTCGCCGACAGGGCGATCGCCGCTGGCCATGACCTGGCGCTCGACCAGGCCTTGCGCGTTTTCCTCTATCTGCCCTTCGAGCATTCGGAATCGCTCGCCAATCAGCAGCGGTCGGTGGAACTCACTGCCACCCGGGCGCCCGACTATCTCAAATACGCCAAGGAGCACCTGGAGATCATCCAGCGCTTCGGCCGCTTTCCGCATCGAAACAGGATGCTCGGCCGCGAGACGACAGCGGAAGAAAAGGCATTTCTCGAGGGCGGCGGCTTCTCCGGCTGAATTCGGCGGCTCAGCCCAGCCACCACTCCCGGCCGGACGACAGGCGCTCGATCCCCGACGCATCGACGGCGCCGAGCCGCTCCGACACGCTTCTGCCGCCGACCGCGAGGCCGGGCGCGATCTCCGCCAGTGGGGCCAGCACGAAGGCCCGCTCCAGCATGCGCGGATGCGGCACCTCGAGCCCGGTTTGGTGGATCACCCGATCGCCGAACACCAGGATGTCGATGTCGATCAGACGCGGCCCCCAGCGCTCCTCGCGCACCCGCTTCAGCCGCCTTTCGACGTCCAGGCAAAGGTCGAGCAAGGCGCGCGGCGACAGTGCCGTTTCGATCGCAGCCGCGGCATTGAGGAAATCGGGCTGGTCGAGCTTGCCCCATGGCGGCGTGCGGTAAAGCGAGGAGACGGCGGTGACGCGCGTCCTGTCGTCGCCATCCAGCATGCGCAACGCCGCGGCCATGGACTTCGCCGGGTCGCCGAGATTGCCGCCGAGACTGAGATAGACGACGCTACTCTGGCCAGACAACGGTCACCTCGACATGATCGAGCACGCCCGGTACAGGGG
>NZ_RZSL01000648.1:0-3135 GCF_003997355.1 Mesorhizobium sp. M1E.F.Ca.ET.041.01.1.1
CCTTTTATGCCTGGGATATCGGCGTCAAGCGCGGCAACATCCAGGTGCTGGGGGCGGCAAGCTACGCCGCGCCGCTCCGCCGGTGATGAGCACGCAGGCCGCGAGGATGCGCAGCGACGGCTCGGCGACACCTGCCGCAATCAGCACCAGCGTCGACAAGAGCGGCGCGGCGTAGCTTGCCGCCCCCAGCACCTGGATGTTGCCGCGCTTGACGCCGATATCCCAGGCATAAAAGGCGGCTCCCACCGGCATCAGACCGAGCCCGACGACCGCCAGCCACTGCCCTGGACCCTCGGGCAGCACGGTTTTTTCGAGCAACAGATGGCAGACGAGCGAAAGCGCCGACGTGGCGGCACAGAACCATGTGACGATCGAGGTCGGCACCGACGGGAACCGCCGCGACAGGAGCGAATAGGACGACCAGACAAGCGCGCAGACGCCCGCCATCGCATAGCCGAAGGCGTAGCGTGCGTCGAAGGCTAGTCCGCCGCCCTTGGTGACGATCAGGAAGGTACCGGCAAGCCCCAGCAGCGCGCCGACGACATGGTTCCAGGCCAACCTTTCGCCCGGCATCAGCGCCGAGCCGAGCACGATGAAGAGCGGCCACAGATAAGCGATCAGGCTCGCCTCGACGGCAGGCGCATTGCGCAGCGCCGTGAAGTAGAAGAAGTGGTAGCCGAACAGGCCGGCAATCCCGATCAGCCACACTTGCGGCGGTATTTTCCGGCGCTTGTCGGGAGCTGGCATCACCAGCCTTGCAACAAGCCCGACACAAGTGCCGATGGCGAAGGTGATGGCGGACAAAAGGAACGGCGGCACCTGCCCGGAGGCGTCGGTGAGCAGCGCGAGCAGCGCCCACATGGCTACCGCCGAAAAACCGATCAGTGTCGCGCGCCCCATACCTGCCCCCCGGCGGCGCGCCGCGGCGCCCCTAAAAGCAATTCCAGGAAAAGTGCGTAGCGGTTTTTCCGTCCGGAATTGCGCAAAAAAACTATTCGACTGCTTCGAACCGTCTCGCGCTGATGGTCAGCGGACCGATCTGGGTCCCGACCGTGGCGCGGATCGGCGCATATACGCCGGATTGGCCGAGCGGTGCAAACGTCACCATCATGCGGCTCTTGTTCTTGAGGAACTCCAGCGCCTTGCGGCCCTTGCGATAGCCCGCCACGGGCTCGAAGCCCATCCTGCAGGTGACGGTGTCGCCCTTGTAGCCGGGCACCGAGATCGAGCCTTTCGAGGCATAGGTCAGCGACAGGTTGGCGCGCATTTCGCCGTCATAGAATTTGACGGTCCGCCCGCAGACCTTGTCCAGGCTGTCGGCATGGATGACGGTCGCCGCCATCGGATCGAGCACCGACTTCAGGTCGCCGTCGCCGACCGGCACCCAGCTCTTGGGATCGCGCTTCTTCGGCGGCGGAATGACTTCGGTCGAGGCGACACCGCCATTGGCGAAGCGGATGTCGACGACAGACGCCTTCTTGCCGGAGGTATAGTCCGCCCTGAAGGCCCTCGGCTGCATCTGCTGGCCGGAAATCGTGCCTTTCGACGAGATCGTGCCCTTGGTGTCGTCGAACAGCCTGCCGAGGCCTGCGGCCGAGACCGTGCCGTCGATCGCATAGGCGTCGCCCTCGTAGCGGCTCGAAAACGTCGCCCTGGCGATCGAAAGGCCGAGGAACGATACCGTATATTCACCCTTGAAGGCCTGCGGCGAGGCCGCGGCGAAACTCGTCGTCGGGACGGTGAGGGCGAACAGCGCGACAATTGCGCGGGATGGTCGAAGCATGGCGGGCGGCGAGTCCTTGATCCTGGCCGGAAACGCTTTGCTCCAGCCTGGCAATCCCTTCGCGAAGGGCTTATACGGCAAAATCCGGCCTTAATATGGAGCGCGTCACGTCACTACGCACGCGCCGGAGCTTGACGCAGTGGCGAAATGCAACTAAGGAACGCCAACTTTTCCAAAGGCCGCCTGACCGAGACCGCGCGCCGCCTGGCGCGGGCAGAATGGTTTGGCAGGTTAAGAACTGAAGGTTAGACAAGATGTCCCGCACCTGCGAGCTCACTGCCAAGGCAGTCCAGACCGGCAACAATGTGAGCCATGCCAACAACAAGACCAAGCGCCGCTTCCTGCCGAATCTGGTCAACGTGACGCTGATTTCCGAAGCGCTGAACCAGAACGTGCGCCTGCGCATTTCGGCCAACGCGCTGCGTTCGGTCGAGCATCGCGGCGGTCTCGACGCGTTCCTGACCAAGGCCGACGCCAAGGAGCTGTCGCAGCGCGCCCGTCTCCTGAAGAAGCAGATCGCCAAGAAGCTGGCCGAACAGCCGGCCGCTTAAAGCGCCCTTATCAGGCGGGGGACGAAAGCCTCGAGCCCCGGCCCAGACCGGTGCTCAAAACATGAGCGAGCGCTGGACATGGCGCTCGGCTGGTTCCATTACCCAGGATAAAAAAATGAATTTCCTGACGCGATACCTGCCTTTCGTGGCCGCCATGGCGCTTGTCGTCGTGGCGTCGAACATCCTTGTCCAGTTCCCGATGCAGGGCCAGATCGGCGGCCTGTCGCTGGCCGACCTGCTCACCTGGGGCGCCTTCACCTATCCCTTCTCCTTCCTCGTCACCGACCTTGCCAACCGCCGCTACGGGCCGGCCGTGGCGCGCAAGGTGGTGTTCGTCGGCTTCATGACGGCGGTGACCTGCTCGATCCTCGTTCCGCCCTTCCTGTTTCGCCACGGCCTGATCGAATTCGAGACCGCGGCCGACCGGCTGGTGCGGATCGCGGCCGCTTCCGGTGCCGCCTTCCTCATCGCGCAACTGCTCGACGTCACGGTCTTCAACCGGCTGCGCCGGCAGAGCTGGTGGCGCGCGCCGATCCTTGGCACCTTGGCCGGTTCTATCTTCGACACGGTCGTGTTCTTCGGCGTCGCCTTCTCTGCCGCGTTTGCCCTTGTCGGGCCGAATGACAGCTTCGCGCTGGAAACGGCGCCGCTGATGGGCGTTCTGCCTGTCGAGACCATGCGCTGGGTCTCCTGGGCGCTCGGCGATCTCTCGGTCAAGCTGATCATCGCCGTTGTCGCGCTGATCCCCTACCGGCTGGTCGCCGCCCGCTGGAGCCAGCCGGCGCTCGCGGTCTAGAGCAT
>NZ_RZSL01000649.1:0-3109 GCF_003997355.1 Mesorhizobium sp. M1E.F.Ca.ET.041.01.1.1
GCCCTCGAAGTGCCGAGCCCGACCTTCACGCTGGTGCAGAGCTACGAGACGCGGATACCCGTGCACCATTTCGACCTTTACCGCCTCTCCTCGCCGGACGAGCTCGATGAGCTCGGCCTCGATGACGCGCTGGCGCAAGGCGCCGCACTGGTCGAATGGCCGGAGCGGGCCGAAGACCGGCTGCCGGCAAACGCGCTCCAGGTCGAGCTTGCCGAGAAAGGCACTGGCCGCTCGGCAAGGATCTCCGGGCAGGGACCCGCATTCGAGCGCGTGGCGAGATCGCTCGCGATGCGCGATTTTCTGGCCGCCGCCGGATGGGGTGAGGCGAGCCGCCGCCATTTCGTCGGCGACGCTTCCGCCCGCTCCTACGAGATCGTCTCGCTTCCCGGTCAGGCGCCCCGCGTGCTGATGAATTCGCCGCGGCTGGTGCTCGGCCCGCCGGTGCGCGACGGCAAGCCCTATGCGGTGATCGCCCACACGGCGCAATCCGTCACCGCCTTCGTCGCCATCGACCGGGCGCTGCTTGCCGGCGGCGTCAGCGTGCCGGTGATCCACGCGCAGGACCTCGACCAGGGCTTTTTGCTGATCGAGCATCTCGGCTCGGAAGGTTTTCTCGGCAGCGACGGCCAGCCCATCGCCGAACGCTACGAAGCAGCGGGAAAGCTGCTCGCCATGATGCACGGCAAGGCCTGGCCAGACCGCATGGAGGCCGCGCCCGGCGTGTTCCACGACGTGCCGCCCTTCGACCGCGACGCCATGCTGATCGAGGCGGACCTTCTGGTCGAATGGTATGTGCCATGGATTACGGGCAAGCCGGCAGGCGATGCGCTGCGAGTCGGCTATCACAAGGAATGGAACGCCTTGCTCGACCGGCTCGAGGGCCAAGAATACACGCTGATGCTGCGCGACTTCCATTCGCCCAACATCATCTGGCGCGCAGAGCGCTCCGGCCTCGACCGGCTCGGCATCGTCGACGTCCAGGACGCGCTGATCGGTCCGGCCGCCTATGACGTCGCCTCTTTAGCCATGGATGCGCGGGTCACCGTCTCGCCCGAGATCGAGCGGCGGACGGTCGAGGCCTATGTTGCCGCGCGGCGCGCCTCGGGTCCGTTCGACGAAGCCGGGTTCGCCGAGGCCTATGCGATCATGGCGGCGCAGCGCAATTCGAAGATCCTCGGCATTTTCGTGCGGCTCGAAAAGCGCGACGGCAAGCCTTACTATCTAAAACACCTGCCGCGCATCCGCGACTATCTGAGGCGGGCGCTGGCGCATCCGGCGCTCGGCAGCCTGAAGGAATTCTATATGGCCCACGGCCTGCTGGAGGAACGCTCGCCATGAAGCCGAAGACCGCGATGGTGCTTGCCGCCGGGCTCGGCAAGCGCATGCGGCCGATCACCGACACGATGCCGAAGCCGCTGGTGACGATCGCCGGCAAGACCTTGCTCGACTGGGGGCTGGACAGCCTGGAAGCCGCCGGCGTCGGCAAGGCCGTCGTCAACGTGCATTACCTGCCGGAGCAGATTGTCGCCCATGTCGCCGGCCGCCGGGCGCCGCAGATCGTCATTTCCGACGAGCGCGAGGCTTTGCTGGAATCGGCGGGCGGCATCGTCAAGGCGTTACCGTTGCTGGGCAGCGAGCCCTTCTACATCATCAATGCCGACACCTTCTGGATCGACAGCGGCGAGCCCAGCCTCGAGCGCCTAGCCCTTGCATGGGACGCTGCCAGAATGGATATTCTGCTGATGCTCACCGATCTCGACTCAGCGACAGGACACTGTGTCGGCACCGACTTCCTGGTGGCGCCCGACGGTGCCTTGCGGCGCTCGAAGGGCGATCCGGCCGGCCTGATCTATGCCGGCGCGGCGATCATCCATCCGCGCATTTTCAAGGACGCCCCGACGGGCTCACACTCTCTCAATGTCTATTTCGACAAGGCGATCGCCGCCGGCCGGCTGTTCGGAATGGCGATGAGAGGCCGTTGGATCACCGTCGGCACGCCCGACGCCATTCCGGCCGCCGAGGCGGCCGTCGCCGGCGCGCTAGCGAAAGCGGTATGAGCGGCTCGCGCCGCGTCCTTTCCATCCCGCCCGGAGCGCCGTTCCTGCCGACGCTCGCGGAGGCGTTGCTCGACGGCCGCCTGATCCCCGGCTTCCGTTTCGACGGCGACCCGCTGGCGCTGGCCGACGCGACCATCTACTTGCCGACGCGGCGCGCGGCGCGCGCGTTGCGCGGCGCCTTTGTCGACGTGCTCGGCAGGCGCTCGGCCATTTTGCCGACGGTGCGTCCGCTCGGCGAATTCGATGAGGACGAGGCCGCCTTCGAGGCCGAGGCAGCGCCGGCAATAGACCTCGCGCCGCCGATCGCCGCGCAGGAGCGGCTGCTTTTGCTGGCACCGCTGGTGCGCGCCTGGAAGGAAAGCCTGCCGGGGCATGTCAGGGAGCGGTTCAACGAGGAATTCGTCGTGCCGACCTCGGCCGCCGACGCCATCTGGCTGGCGCGCGACCTCGCACGGCTGATGGACGAGATCGAGACCGAGGGCACCGACTGGGCCAAGCTTGCGACGCTGGTCACCGGCAACCTCGCCGGCTGGTGGCAGGTTACGCTCGACTTCCTCGGCATCGTCACCGACAACTGGCCGGAGTTCCTCAAGGAACGCAACCGCTCCAATCCCGCCGCGCACCGCAGCGCGCTGATCCGGCTGGAGGCGGCGCGGCTGAAGCGCAATCCGCCGGCCGGGCCGGTGATCGCCGCCGGCTCGACCGGCTCCATTCCGGCCACCGCCGAACTGCTCGCCGTGATCGCAGGGCTGCCCAACGGCGCCGTTGTGTTGCCAGGTCTCGACCGCGAGTTGGACGACGCCTCCTTCGCCGCGATAACGGCCCCCGGCGCGCGTCCGGCGACGCTCGGCCACCCGCAATATGGTCTCGCCAAGCTGATCCGCGGCATTGGCGTCCAACGCCGTGACGCCGAGGAAATCGGCACGGCGACGAGGGCCCTATCGCTGCGTGCCGCGCTTGTCGGCGAAGCGCTGCGGCCGGCCGAAACCACCGAGCGCTGGACGGAAACGCGGCCACGTTTCGCGGCAAACGATGTCGAGCAGGCGCTGGGC
>NZ_RZSL01000064.1:0-17801 GCF_003997355.1 Mesorhizobium sp. M1E.F.Ca.ET.041.01.1.1
TTGTCGTAGCCCCATTTGGTGTTGACGGGCGCGGAGGCCGCCTGCGTCAGCCGGCGGTAGGAATTGACGTAGGGCGCGAACATCACCAGCGCGTTCGGCACGTGCTTCTGCATGCCGCCGATGAAATGGAAGAACGCGTCGGTCTCGGAACCGTCTTCGGCCGAGAAGATGTTACGGCCAGTCTTCTTGTCGAGGACCGACTGGTGGATGTGCATTGCCGAACCCGGCTGCCCCTGGATCGGCTTTGCCATGAATGTGGCGTAGATTTCATGCTTCAGCGCCGCCTCGCGGATCGTGCGCTTGAACATGAAGACCTGGTCGGCGAGCTCGATCGGATTGCCATGGCGCAGGTTGATCTCGAGCTGGCCGGCGCCTTCCTCGTGGATCAGCGTGTCGATCTCCAGGCCCTGCCGCTCGGAGAAATGGTAGATGTCGTCGATCAGTTCGTCGAACTCGTTGACGCCGGCGATCGAATAGCCGGCGCCGCCGCCGATCGGCCGCCCGGAGCGGCCGACGGGCGGCGTCAGCGGGTAGTCCGGGTCAGGGTTCTTGCGTACCAGATAGAATTCGATCTCGGGCGCCACCACGGGCTTCAGGCCGCGTTCGTCATAGGCGGCCAGCACGCGCTTCAGCACGTTGCGCGGCGTGAATTCGACGGAGCGGCCGTCCTGGTGGACGAGATCGCAGATCACGGCAGCGGTCGGATCTTCCTCCCAGGGCACGACGGTCAGCGTCGAGAGGTCGGGCAAAAGCTTCAGGTCGCCGTCATCCTCGGGATAGTGGAAGCCGTTGCCGTCTTCCGGGTAGCCGCCGGAGATCGTCGTCATGAACACGGCCGAAGGCAGCGCAAGCGATGTGTTGGAGGTGAATTTCTTCGACGGCATCATCTTGCCGCGGGCGACGCCGGCCTGGTCCGGCGTGATGCATTCGATGTCCTCGATGCCGCGCCATTCCAGCCAGGCGCTGGCCTCCTTCCAGTTCTTCACACCGCGTTCGCTTTTCAGGAAGGCAGGCGTGCGGGCGCGTCCCCCCCGGCTCGACGGACGGACTTCCTTTTTTTCAGGCGGCATCATTCACCAGATTGTGTTGCGGATTTCGAAGTATAGCCGGGCCCCGCGGGGGAAGGGAAGGGGAGGCGCAGGAGTCGCCACAACGAGTGTCGACCTGCCGCCGCGTCTGTCTTCTTGCTGGCGGCGCCAGCCGACAAGGTCTAGATGAAACCTATCCGCAAAGGGTCTGCGCATGTCCACTCCACGTTTGACCACGATCGGCTTCGATGCCGACGACACGCTGTGGCAGAACGAGCAGTTCTTCCGCATGACCGAGAAGCGCTTTGCCGCCTTGCTGGCCGAGCACGGCGATCATGAGCACATCGCGGCAAGGCTGCTCGAGGCCGAAAGGCGCAACCTCGCCCTCTACGGCTTCGGCATCAAGGGCTTTACCTTGTCGATGATCGAGACAGCCGTCGAGATCACCGGTGGCGAGGTGCCTGGTTTGGTCATCGGCGAAATCCTGGCCGCCGGCCGCGAGATGCTCAGCCACCCGATCGAGCCGCTGCCGCATGCGCGCGAGACGGTCGAAAGGCTGGCGGGCTCCTACCATCTGGTGCTGATCACCAAGGGCGACCTCTTCGATCAGGAGCGCAAGCTGGCGCAGTCGGGAATGGGCGATCTCTTCGATGCGGTCGAGATCGTCAGCGACAAGAGCGCCGACACCTACGCCCGCATCTTCAGCCGCCATGGCGACGGTCCGCAGAACAGCATGATGGTCGGCAACTCGCTCAAGTCCGACGTGGTTCCCGCCATCGAGGCCGGCGGCTGGGGCATCCATGTGCCGCACGAATTGACCTGGGCGGTCGAACATGCGGAGGCGCCCGTCGCGGCGCCGCGTTTTCGCCGGATTGCCGATCTTGGCGAACTGCCGACCCTAGTCGAGGCCATCGTGAGGGCTGGCTGAAAGCCGCCGTCTAGCCGCGGCCCACCATCCGATCGATCACAGGTTGCAGTCTTTCAGGTGTGATTGGCTTGGCGACCACCACGTCGACCACATTCGACAGGCCAAGGCTGTCCGGCGTGCCATTCCTGGTTGAGAGCAGGATCACGGAAGGCAGCGCCTTGCCGGAGGCGCGCCGCAGCGCATCGATGCCGGACAACAGCCCGTCGCAGTCCTTGTTGTCGGGGCCGCCGTCCAGGATCACCGCGCCGGGGACCAGGCTGGCCAGAGCTTTCCCGGCCGTCTCGGGTGACTCCGAGATCGGCTTCAGCCCCGACTTCTCCACGATCTTCGACACCACGACCCGGTTGATCGACGATTTGCCGACCACAAGCACCTTGGAGAAATCCGCGGATGGCCGGCCTGCCGCGCCGCGCTCCGCCGGTTTTATTGGTTTTCGAGGGTCGTCACGATTGGCGGGACACATAGCGGGCAGGCGCTCTGATTCAATGCAGGGTTGAAACCTGAGCGCAATTGGCGCGAGATCGCCGGCGGTGTCAAGCTGAAATAGTGGAAAATGAGAATATGGCAAGAATTACAAAAATTCGGGGCAAGTTCTCCCTGTCGTCAAAGGCGGAATTGGAAAAAACCGAAAGTCTCCCGAACGTATAGCGCACGGGAGACACTCGCGGAAGATTGCTGACGTGACGTCAACCTTGGCTCTGATGGGTGACGATCACTGGGATCAAAAGATCGCCCCAGTTGCCGTCTCCGCCGTGGTGCCTGGCGGAGCGCACCAGTTCCACCGACACGCCGGCCTCGACTGCCTTCATCACCGACTGGTTCAGCCTGTGCAGGTCGTTGGCAAGCATGCGGATCGTCGCCTGCTGGTCGACGCTCATCGCGCTCGACTGTTCTTCGGCCCTTTCCTTGACGCGGCTGATCGATGCCATTGCTGTTCTCCTCGATGTAAGTGCCCTTAGGGCGTTTCCTCTGACTTTTCTTCTGTTACTCGGCCGCCGGCCTGAACTGGTCGTGCTCGGTCGATTCATGCATGGCGGTGGTCGAAGACTGGCCGCCGGTGATCGCCATCGACACGGCATCGAAATAGCCGGTGCCGACCTCGCGCTGGTGCTTGGTCGCGGTGTAGCCGTGGGCTTCCGCCGCGAATTCGGCCTCCTGCAGTTCCGAATAGGCCGCCATCTGGCGGTCCTTGTAGCCGCGGGCCAGCTCGAACATGCCGAAATTCAACTGATGGAAGCCGGCCAGCGTGATGAACTGGAACTTGTAGCCCATCGCGCCGAGTTCCTTCTGGAACTTCGCGATCGTTGCGTCATCCAGGTTCTTCTTCCAGTTGAACGACGGCGAGCAGTTGTAGGCGAGCAGCTTGCCCGGATGATGCTTGCGCACGCCTTCGGCGAACTTCCTTGCCTGCTCGAGATCCGGCTTCGAAGTTTCGCACCAGATCAGGTCCGCATGCGGTGCGTAAGCGACGGCGCGCGCGATGCAGGACTCGATACCGTTCCTGATATGGTAGAAGCCTTCGACCGTGCGGCCGGCGTCGTAATCGACGAAGGGCCGGTCACGCTCGTCGATATCCGAGGTGAGCAGCTTCGCCGCTTCCGCGTCGGTGCGTGCAACCACCAGCGTCGGCGTCCCCATCACGTCGGCCGCAAGCCGCGCCGCGTTGAGGTTGCGGATATGCGCCGCAGTCGGGATCAGAACCTTGCCGCCGAGATGGCCGCACTTCTTCTCCGATGCCAGCTGGTCCTCATAGTGGACGCCAGCGGCGCCGGCCTCGACGAAGGCCTTCATGATCTCGAAAGCGTTGAGCGGCCCGCCGAAGCCTGCCTCGGCGTCGGCGACGATCGGCGCGAACCATGTGTCGACCGAAAGCCCCTTGCCCTCGGACGTCTCGATCTGGTCGGCGCGCTGCAGCGTGCGGTTGATGCGCTTGACCAGCTCAGGCGCCGCATTGGCCGGGTAAAGCGACTGATCCGGATACATGGCCGATGCGGTGTTGGCGTCCGCCGCCACCTGCCAGCCCGACAGGTAGATCGCCTTCAGCCCGGCCCGAACCTGCTGCATGGCCTGGTTGCCCGACATGGCGCCTAGCGCGTTGACGAAGTCTTCCTCGTGAATGAGCTTCCACAGCCGGTTCGCACCATTTTCGGCAAGCGTCTGGCGAATCTGGACCGAGCCGCGCAGCCGCTTCACATCTTCCGGCGAGTACGGCCGTTCGATGCCGTCGAAACGGCCTTCGGGCGCGGATGGGACAAGGTTGTAAAAATCGGTCATTGGGTCACTCCAGATCGTTCGTAGCCACTTCTTGGAACGCCGCGCCTGTGGAAGGATTTGCGCCGTCGGTATATGACATCATTTACATTGCGCTGCGAAAAACCGCGAATGAAACCAGCGTTTCGGCCGAAAAATAAGGGAAAATCTGTGTTGCATTTGACAAAGGTCGCTGTAAATTTGTCAAACTTGTAAATGCCGACATTGATGCTGAGTGCGGAAAAAGTATGTAAATTCTTGTCAAGGATATTGAGTTGGCCGACCAGAAGATTTTCGCCGGGCCGCGCATCCGCCGCCTTCGCAACGCCAAGGGCCTGACCCAGACGGCGATGGCCGAGGGGTTGGGCATATCGCCGTCCTACCTCAACCTCATCGAGCGCAACCAGCGGCCGCTGACGGTGCAGCTGATCCTCAAGCTGGCATCAGTCTACAAGATCGACCCGCACGAATTGCAGGGCGAGACCAAGGGATCAATCGCGGCGCTGAAGGAGATGTTCGGCGATCCGCTGCTGGCCGGTGAATTGCCGGGCGACCAGGAGCTGGTCGATCTCGCCGAGACCGCGCCCAATGCTTCCGCTGCGATGGTGAAGCTGTTTCGCGCTTATCGCGAGCAGGCCGAGCGGCTGTCGGATCTCAACGAGCTCCTGGCGCGGGAGGGCAGGGCGACCGCATTGTCCGGCACCCGCCTGCCGATTGACGAGGTGCACGAAACCCTCGAGCGTCGGCCGAACCATTTCGCGGCGCTGGAGGAGGAAGCCGAAGCCTTCATTTCGGTGCTCGATCCTGGAGACGATCTGTTCGGCGCGCTGAAGGCATGGCTGAGGCGCGAGCACGGCATCGTGGTCAAGGTGCTGCCCGTCGCCACCATGCCGAACTGGCGCAGGCGCTATGACCGCCATTCGCAGCGCCTGTTCCTGTCCGAGCGGCTCTCCCCTTTCGATCAGCTGCGCGAAGTCGCCATGGAAGCGAGCCTGATGCGCATGACGGTCGCCGTGGCGAGCGAGATCCAGGCGTTGAAGCTCGGCACTGACGAGGCGCGCCGGCTCGCCCGCTTCGAGCTCGGCCGCTATGCCGCGCATGCGCTGATGATGCCCTATCAGGCCTTCCATGCGGCGGCGGTCCGCGCCCGCTACGACGTCGACGTCCTGCGTTCCCGTTTTGGCGTGTCCTTCGAACAGGCGGCGAACCGTCTGACCATGCTGCAGCGGCCGGGCGTCTCTGGCGTGCCGTTCTTCATGCTGGAGGTCGACAACGCCGGCAACCGCTTCCGCAAGGCGGGCAGCCAGGGCTATCCGCAGAGCCGCTTCGGCGGCGCCTGTCCGAAGCTCCCCGTCCATGCCGCCTTTTCGCAACCTGGCCAGATCCTGGTCGAGGCGGTGGAAATGCCCGACGGCGCCGAGTTCCTCTGCATCGCCCGCACGCTCGAAGGGCCGCAGGGCGCCTTCTCCGAACGGCCGCGGCGCACCGCGCTTCTGCTTGGTTGCGACATCGGCTTTCGCGACGAGATCGTCTACGGCGCGGCGCTGCCCGGACCGTTCGCCGGCAAGGCCGCGCAGGGCACGGTATTGGCAACGCCGGTCGGTCCGGCCTGCAGGCTCTGCGAGCGCGTCGGCTGCCTGGCCCGCGCCGAGCCGCCGGTGACGCGCCCGCTCGGCCTCGACGAGATGGTGACCGGCCTCAGCGCTTTCGATTTCCAGGGATAGCGCCTGCCCCCAAGGCCCGCGGTTTTCGGGGAGCGCGTTGGCTTTGTCCCACATTTCAGCGGTTGCTGGATCACGCCTGGCGCCCGCCTTTGCGCTACGCGAATGGGACATCGTCTTGTCGTCCCCGGTGGATCGTGCCACCCGCAACTCGCTGACAGTTGTGCCATGTCCGATACCGCATCGCCCCGCATTGCCTTGCCTGCCGTCTCGCCGCGCGAGGAGCGGATCGGCATGCTGCTGGTCTTCCTGTCGGCGCTGATGTGGAGCTTTGGCGGCACCATCGCCCGCTTCATCCATGTCGGCGACAGCTGGACCGTGGTGTTCTGGCGCTCGCTCTGGGCGGTGGTCTTCCTCATCGCCTTCATGCTCTGGCGCGATGGCTGGCGTGGCACCTCGAGGCTGTTCCGCGACATGGGCCTGCCCGGGCTCGGCGTCGCCTTCTGCTTCGCCACCGCTTCGACGAGCTTCATCGTCGCGCTCGCCTACACGACGGTCGCGAACATCTTGTTGATGCAGGCCGGCGTGCCGCTTCTGGCGGCCTTGCTCGCCTGGGTGCTGTTTCGCGAACGTGTGAGCCCGGGGACCTGGGTCGCCATTGCCGCCGTCATCACCGGCGTCGCCATCATGGTCTCCGAATCCCTGGGCGGGTCCGTCTCGCCGATCGGCGATGGGCTGGCTCTGCTGATCGCGGTGATGTTTTCGTTCGCGACGGTGATCACCCGGCGCTTCGCCCATGTGCGCATGGTGCCGGCCACATGCCTCGGCGCGCTGCTTGCCGGTGCCTTTGCTGCCTCCCAGGCCACGGAATTCGCCGTCCCCGCGCGCGACATGGGGTTTCTCTTTGCCTTCGGCGTCATCAATCTCGGCGTCGGCCTTGCCTTCTTCGCCATGGGCGCGCGGCTGGTGCCGGCCGCCATCGCGGCGCTGCTCGGCACCTTCGAGCCGATCCTCGGCCCGATCTGGGTCTGGCTCGTCCATTCCGAGGTGCCGTCGGTGCGCACCATCATCGGCGGCGCGGTCGTCGTCACGGCGCTGCTTGTCCATATCGCATTTGAGTTCAAGCGGCAGACACGCCCCGAGCGGCCCGGCATCACAGGCCTGCCGGCCCCTAATTGATGCTACATAAGCGTTTGCCATTGACAAGCGTGTCGCCGGGCGGGCAGGCTGCAATTACGGCAACAACAAGACAGGCGTATCTTGCCAAGTGTCTCCGCCGGCCTCATCGGGGCCGGACCGCAACGTCATACTTCTGCTTACGCCGCGGCGAACGCCGCTGACGCCGCCCTGATACCTTCCCGGAGGGGGTGCAAGGGCTGCAACCGCTGCTCAACGATCCGGCACGGCACCAGCGGCTCGCGCCTGTTGCCTTCCGGAAAGCTCAATAATCTGAACCAAACGCCGCCCCGCGCCCTTATCGCGCCGAGCCGGCAGGGGAACATTCACCAAAGGAGAACATCATGATCCGCAAAGCGCTTTTGCTTTCGGCGACCTCGGCATTCCTGACCCTCTTTGCCGCAGGCGGCCATGCAGAGGACCGCGTCGTCAACGTCTACAACTGGTCGGACTATATCGACAGCTCGATCATCGATGACTTCACCAAGAAAACCGGCATCAAGGTCGTATACGACACCTTCGATTCCAACGAGATACTGGAGACCAAGCTGCTGGCCGGCGGCAGCGGCTACGACGTCGTCGTGCCCAGCGCCAACTTCCTCGCGCGCCAGATCCAGGCCGGCGTGTTCCAGAAGCTCGACAAGTCGAAGCTGCCCAACATCTCCAACATGTGGGATGTGGTTTCGGAGCGCACCGCCAAGTACGATCCGGGCAATGAATACTCGGTCAACTATATGTGGGGCACCGTCGGTCTCGGCTACAATGTCAAGAAGGTGCAGGCAGCGCTTGGCACCGACAAGATCGACAGCTGGGACGTGTTCTTCAATCCGGAGAGCCTGGCCAAGCTGAAGGATTGCGGCGTCTATGTGCTGGATTCGCCGGCCGACATCATTCCGGCGGCGCTGAAATATCTCGGCCTCGACCCGAACAGCACCTCGCCCGACGACATCGCCAAGGCCGAGGAAGCGCTGCTGAAGGTCCGGCCCTATATCCGCAAGTTCCATTCGTCCGAATACATCAATGCTTTGGCCAACGGCGATATCTGCCTGGCGGTGGGATGGTCGGGCGACGTGTTCCAGGCGCGCAATCGCGCCGAGGAAGCTAAGCAGGGTGTCGAGATCGGCTATTCGGTGCCGAAGGAAGGCGCCCAGATGTGGTTCGATCAGATGGCGATCCCGGCCGATGCGCCGCATGTCGCCGCGGCGCTTGAGTTCATCAACTACATGATGACGCCGGAAGTGATCGCCAAGTCATCGAACTACGTGCTCTACGCCAATGGCAACAAGGCCTCGCAGCAGTTCGTCGACAAGGCCCTGCTGGAGGATATCTCGGTCTATCCGGATGAGGAGACGACCAAGAAGCTCTATACCGTGCAGCCATACGATCCCAAGACACAGCGCGTCATCACGCGCACCTGGACCAAGATCGTCACCGGCCAATAAGCATCGAGACGCGACCCGGCAGCCAGCTGCCGGGGTCGCGTTCTTTAGAAGCAATTCCAGGAAAAGTGTGAAGCGGTTTTCCGTCCGGAATTGCGACAAGAACAAAAAGGCGAAAGCGGTTCTGCGTTTCCTTGAAACGATGAACCGTCTAGCGGCATGAAGCAGAACCGGAGTGGGGACAATGAAATCGCTTGGCAGCATCCGCAGGGATTTCGCGCCATGGAATGATCCGAACGCCAAGCCGTATATCCAGTTCGACAAGGTGACCAAGAAGTTCGGCGACTTCACCGCCGTCAACAATCTGTCGCTGACCATCTTCGAGCGTGAATTCTTCGCGCTGCTTGGCGCCTCCGGCTGCGGCAAGTCGACCTTGCTCAGGATGCTCGCGGGCTTCGAGGAGCCGACGGCCGGCCGCATCCTGCTCGACGGCCAGGACCTGCGCGGCATCCCTCCCTACAGGCGACCGGTCAACATGATGTTCCAGTCCTATGCGCTGTTTCCGCATATGACGGTGGAGAAGAACATCGCTTTCGGCCTCAAGCAGGAAGGCATGCCTGCCTCCGACATCGAAAAGCGCGTCGCCGAGATGCTCAGGCTGGTCAAGCTCGAGCAGTTCGCCAAGCGCAAGCCGCATCAGCTTTCCGGCGGCCAGCGCCAGCGTGTGGCGCTGGCCCGCTCGGTCGCCAAGCGGCCGAAGGTGCTTCTTCTGGACGAGCCGCTCGGCGCGCTCGACAAGAAGCTGCGCGAGGAGACGCAATTCGAGTTGATGGACCTGCAGCAGGAACTCGGCCTCACCTTCGTCGTCGTCACCCATGACCAGGAAGAAGCCATGACCATGGCCGACCGCATCGCCATCATGGACAAGGGCGAGGTGATGCAGGTGGCGACGCCGGCGGAAATCTATGAGGCCCCGACCTCGCGCTTCGTGGCGCATTTCGTCGGCAATGTGAACATGTTCGAGGGCAAGGTCGCCGAGCGGGCGGCGAATACGACGCGCATCACCGGCGCGACCGGGGCGCAGATCGTCGTCGAGAACGCCGCCGATGCCGCCAACGGCGCCGACATCGTCTTCGCGATCCGGCCTGAGAAGATCAAGGTCTCGTCGAAGAAGCCGGCCGACGCCGTCAATGCCCTGCAGGGCGAGGTCTATGACGTTGCCTATCTCGGCGACATGACCGTCTATCACATCAGGCTCGACGACGGTCAGATTGTCCGGGCAAGCGCGTTGAACGCCTCGCGCGTCACCGAGGACCCGCTGACCTGGAACGACCGCGCCTGGGTCTCCTTCCGGCCCGACGCCGGCGTCGTGCTGACCAGGTAGGAGCGACCCATGACCAACGTCGCCGCTACGGCCGCCCCGTCGACCGAAACCGCCGCAGCGCTGCCGACCAGGCTGGCGAAGGGATTCGTCGACCGCCTCGTCATCATCGTCCCCTATCTTTGGCTGCTGTTCTTCTTCCTCGTTCCGTTCATCATCGTCTTCAAGATCTCGCTGTCGCAGACGGCGATCTCGATGCCGCCCTACACGCCCGTGCTCGATTTCACCGACGGCGTTTCCGGGTTCCTCGCGGGATTGCGCGAACTCAACTTCGACAACTACACCTGGCTCACCCAGGACGCGCTCTACTTCAACGCCTATGTGACCAGCCTGATCATCGCCGCCATCTCGACGGTGCTGACGCTGATCGTCGGCTATCCGATCGCCTATGGCATGGCGCGCGCGCCGGCGACGGTGCGCCCGACCTTGCTGATGCTGGTGATCCTGCCGTTCTGGACCTCGTTCCTGATCCGCGTCTATGCCTGGATCGGCATCCTGAAGCCGGAAGGGCTGCTCAACCAGATGCTCTTGTCGCTGCATCTCATCAGCCAGCCGCTGGTCATCCTCAACACCTACACCGCGATCTTCATCGGCATCGTCTATTCCTACCTGCCGTTCATGGTGCTGCCGCTCTATTCCTCGCTGGAGAAGATGGATTATTCGCTGATCGAGGCGGCGCAGGACCTCGGCTGCCCACCGACCGGAGCCTTCTGGAAGATCACCTTTCCGCTGTCGCTGCCAGGCGTCATCGCCGGCTGCCTTTTGGTGTTCATCCCCGCCGTCGGTGAGTTCGTCATCCCGGACCTTCTCGGCGGCTCGCAGACGCTGATGATCGGCAAGACGCTGTGGAACGAGTTCTTCGCCAACCGCGACTGGCCGGTCTCGTCGGCGGTGGCGGTCATCCTGCTCCTGGTGCTGACCGTTCCGATCATGTTCTTCCAGCAGGCCCAGGCGCGCGCGCAGGAGCAAGGCAAATGAACGCCACCTGGAGCCGCTTCAACGTCACCTCGATCGTGCTCGGCTTTGCCTTCCTCTATCTGCCGATCGTGCTGCTCATCGTCTTTTCCTTCAACGAATCGAAGCTGGTCACCGTCTGGGGCGGCTTCTCGACCAAATGGTACGTGTCGCTGTTCCACAATCAGGGCCTGATGGACGCCACCTGGGTGACGGCGCGCGTCGGCGTCATCTCGGCCACCGTGGCGACCGTGCTCGGCACGCTGGCGGCGATCACCCTGACGCGCTACACGCGCTTCAAGGGGCGGGTGCTGTTTTCCGGCATGGTCTTTGCGCCGCTGGTCATGCCGGAAGTCATCACCGGCCTGTCGTTGCTGCTGCTCTTCGTGGCGGTCGGGCTCGACCGCGGCTTCTTCACGGTCACGCTCGCGCACACCACCTTGACCATGTGCTTCGTGGCCGTCGTCGTGCAGTCGCGCCTGGTCTCCTTCGACCGTTCGCTGGAGGAAGCCGCCATGGACCTCGGCGCGCCGCCGGTGAAGACCTTCTTCCAGATCACCCTGCCGGTCATCATGCCGGCCATCGTCTCCGGCTGGATGCTGGCCTTCACGCTGTCGCTCGACGATCTGGTCATCGCCAGCTTCACGTCGGGTCCGGGCGCCACGACGCTGCCGATGAAGATCTACAGCCAGGTGCGCCTCGGCGTGACGCCGGAGATCAACGCCGCCTGCACGATCCTGATCGCCGTCGTCGCGATCGGCGTCATCATTGCCTCGATCGCCAACAAGCGCCGCGAAGTCCAGCGCCAGCGCGACGAGCAGGCGGCGCAGCGCGGGTAGGCAACAGACGGTGGGCGAGACTGGCGCCCACCGTTCTCCTCCCCACCTCGTGCGGAGAGAACATCTGCGGGCCTTTTGCCGAACCTTATTGGCCCGAAACGCCGCGGCTGATCGGCGAGATGAACGGCGTGCTCCAGTTGCCGCCGACGAAGAACAGCGACTGGTTCGGGGGCTGCGGCGCCTGCACGGCCGCCTGGTCGCCGGCGGCCGGTTGCAGCGGCGGTTGCTGCGCGGGTTGTTGTGCCGGCTGTCCGTTCCGAATGATGCCGCCGGAGAGTGCCAGCCCGTGCCCGGCGTAAGAGGCGATGCCGGAAAGCCAGATCTTGTACTTCTGGGAATTGACCTCGGCCTTGTCCAGCCGCGCCACGCCTTTCGAGATGCTCGCCTTGATCTCGGCGCCGTCGATCGGCAGCGAGCCATCGGAGACGTCGTCGAGCGCGAAGAACCCGCCCTGTTCGTTCCGCTTGAGGAAGGCAGGCAGGTTGAGGCCGTTGAGCGAGCCCGGCCCGAATGTTGCCGAGAACGACCCATCGGCATTCTCGAAGATCGAGTCCCAGGCCTTGCCTGGCCCCTTGAGGATGACCGAGACTGTACCGGTGCCGGCGGGCACCAGCCGCGTCATCCCCGCCGCGGTGGCGAAGGCGCCGGTGTCGACATCCGACGCCAGGAGCCGCATCTCGACCTGAGTGCCGTCCGGCTTGCGGTCGAAACGCAGGCTGCTCTGGATGTTGCCGTTGAAGGCTGACGCGTCGGAGATGTCGAAGACGGCAAGCCCGTTCTTGACCTGCGCGGTCGCGGCGACGTCGGCCAGTTGTACCGGGCCGGCGGTGGCGTGCGCCGCCGACAGCCTGAGATCGAGGTTGATCTTGTCGGCGAAGCTGGTGTCGATCTCGCCTGGGCCTTTGTCGCCGGTGGGAGCGATCGGCGTGAAGGCGGAAAGGAACGATCGAAGGTCAAGCGTGTCGAAGGCAAGCGTGCCGGAAATGACGGGCAGGGCCTCGCTGAACGAAAAGTCCAGCGCTCCCATGCCGGGATTGTTGTCGAGCGCCACTGTCGTGTTCTCGAATTTCGCCCGTCCCGCCGACGCCGTTACCTTGCTGGCGACCGAGACGGAGCCGATCGCGGCACTCGGCGCGATGCCGGCCTGCGACCATTCAAGCAGGCGTCTCAGCGAAGGAGCGGCGAATTTCGCCTGGCCGTCCAGATAGGCGTTGTCCGACATCGAGGCGACGCCGTCGAAGGAGAGGGTGGCGGGCGCGGCCTTGAAGGCGAACGTGACGGGCGCGGTGCCTCCGGCAAACAGCACCAGCGGCCTCGCCGAGGAAAAATCGATCTGGACGCTCTCGCCGCGCCATATGCCGGTCGCCGTGAGCGTGGCGTCGCTGTTCATCGCCGCCCAGTTCACCTGGCCGCTGAGGCTGCTCAGCATCTCGATGTCCTTGCCGCTCGCCGAGGTCACGACGCGGCCGTCGCGGAACTCGACGGTGCCGAACGGATCGGAGGGCAGTCTGCCGAGATCGGGCTTCTGCGGGTTCGCGGTGACCACGCCGCGCGCCGTGTCGATCGAGCGCGTGATGCGGCCGCCGCTGGGCAGCGGCGGCAGATAGAAGCCGCTCGCCGTGCGCTCGACCCTGATGGTCGGCCGCACCAGCCTTGCCGTCGAGAATTGGACGTCGCCCTGCAGGGCGGCCATGGCCGAGAGGTCGACTTCGACGCGCTCGGCCTCGATCACCGGCGGCGCGTCGGTCTCGGTCCATTGCGACAGCGTCACATCGCTGAGGATCGCCCGGAACTTCGGCCACACCTCGATGCGCGGCGAACCGTCGATCGTCACGCGAAAACCGCTCCAGGCGCTCAATTCCCAGGCGATGCGGTCGCGCACGATGCGGGTCGAGGCAATCAGCGGCAGGGCGGCCACGGCCAGCGCGATGACCAGCACCGCAACGCCGATCACCCATACCCCCCGCCGGATCAAAGATGATGGCATCTCGCCCCGTATGCTTCCATTGCCGACAAAACCGCCCGACGGGTGTAACCGAGCGCCGACGCTTTTCAAGTCTTTATGGCCTTGCCATGGCATTTACGCCCGTTCCGTGCCGGCCATTCCAACAAAATCTTGCCCTGCCGCGCTGCGGTATGCATAAGCCATAGGCCCGTCCGGCCCGCAAACGCCACGCCGGTTTTGGGACAACGACGCAGGCGATATCAGGCTTAACTGCCGCAATCGCGACGCGCTTTGGGAGGAACGATCATGGCCGCCGACACCCCCTTGTGGACGCCGACGCAGGACCGGATCGCCTCCGCGCCCATGACTGCCTTCATGAAGGCCGCCGCCGAGAAGTCAGGCGAGACTTTCTCCAGCTATGCCGAACTCCATCGCTGGTCGATCGACGATCGCGAAGCGTTCTGGAGCCTGGTCTGGGATTTCTGCGGCCTTGTCGGCGACAAGGGCGAGCGGGTTCTCGTCGATGGCGAGAAGATGCCGGGCGCCGCCTTCTTCCCCGACGCAAAGCTCAATTTCGCCGAGAATCTTTTGAAGAAGACCGGCGGCGGCCTGGCCATCGTCTTTCGCGGCGAGGACAAGGTCGAGCGCCGGCTGTCCTGGAACGAGCTCAACGCACTCACTTCGCGTCTGCAGCAGCTTTTCCTGTCGCTTGGGGTCAAGGAGGGCGACCGCATCGCCGCCATGATGCCCAACATGCCCGAGACCATCGCCGCCATGCTGGCAGCAAGTTCGATCGGCGCGGTCTGGTCCTCCTGCTCGCCCGATTTCGGCGAGCAGGGCGTGCTCGACCGTTTCGGCCAGATCGAGCCGGTCGTCTTCATCGCGCCCGACGGCTACTGGTACAACGGCAAGGCGATCGAGGTCGCCGACAAGGTCCGGGCGGTGGCCGAGAAACTGGCGACCGTGCGCAAGGTGCTGATCGTCGACTATCTCGGCACCTCGGCCGATGTCGCCGCCACCATCGACAAGGCGGCGGCGCTGGAAGAAGCGCTCTCGCCCTTCGCCGCCAAGGCGCTCGCTTTCGAGCGGCTGCCGTTTTCGCACCCGCTCTACATCCTGTTCTCATCGGGCACTACCGGCATTCCGAAATGCATCGTGCACTCGGCAGGCGGCACGCTGACCCAGCACGTCAAGGAACAGCGGCTGCATGCCGGCCTGCTCGACGGCGACCGCTTCTTCTACTTCACCACCTGCGGCTGGATGATGTGGAACTGGCTGGTCTCGGGCCTCGCCTCGGGCGCGACGCTTCTGCTTTATGACGGCTCGCCCTTCTATCCCGACGGCAATGCGCTGTTCGATTTCGCCGACGCGGAGAAGATGACCTATTTCGGCACCTCGGCGAAGTTCATCGATTCCGTGCGCAAGGCAGGGCTGAAGCCCATCAAGAGCCATGACCTTGGCAGCGTGCGCACCATCTCGTCCACCGGCTCGCCGCTGTCGCCGGAGGATTTCCGCTTCGTCTATGACGGCATCAAGAAGGACGTGCATCTGGCCTCGATTTCCGGCGGCACCGACATCGTCTCCTGCTTCGTGCTCGGCGTGCCTATAGAGCCGGTCTGGACCGGAGAGATCCAGGGACCGGGCCTCGGCCTTGCCGTCGACGTGTGGGACGACGACGGCAAGCCGATCCGGCAGGAGAAGGGCGAGCTCGTCTGCGCCAAAGCCTTCCCGGCGATGCCGATCGGCTTCTGGAACGACCCTGAAGGCAAGAAGTACCACGCGGCCTATTTCGAACGCTTCGACAATGTCTGGTGTCATGGCGACTTCGCCGAATGGACGGCGCATGGCGGCATCATCATCCATGGCCGCTCCGACGCCACGCTCAACCCGGGCGGGGTCAGGATCGGCACGGCCGAGATCTATAACCAGGTCGAGCAGATGCCCGAAATCCTGGAGGCGCTCTGCATCGGCCAGGATTTCGACAATGACGTGCGCGTCGTGCTGTTCGTCCGGCTGGCCGCCGGCGTCAGCCTCGACGAGGATCTGGAAAAGCGCATCCGCGCCAGGATCCGCACCGGCGCCAGCCCGCGCCACGTGCCGGCCAAGATCGTTGCCGTCACCGATATTCCAAGGACCAAGTCCGGCAAGATCACCGAGCTCGCCGTGCGCGACGTCGTCCACGGCCGCGCCATCAAGAACAAGGAAGCGCTCGCCAACCCCGAGGCGCTGGAGCTGTTCAGGAACCTGCCGCAGTTGGCGGAATAAGCGCCTCGAAATGGTAAACGAATTCTGGCGACCGAATTTACCTAGATTTCACGAGTGGTACACATTCGTAAATTTTTTCGGCCCCCGGTAAGGACTTGTTAAGGGACGACGCCGATAGTCGCGTATAACTTGAGGGAGAAATCCCGTTCCTCGTCCCCTGAGGATCAGATTCGCTCAAGTCCCCGTTGTGACAGCAATCCCATCTTTCAAGGCGTCCACTGGACGCCTTTTTCTTTTCCTGGAGCAATTCCAGAAAAGTGCGCAGCGGTTTTCCGTCCGGAATTGCGTCAAAACAAAGAGATAGAGCGGTTTGCCGTTTTCGTGGAACGGTGAACCGCTCAAGACGCGATTATTCGGCGAGCACGCGCGTGGAAGGGAAGCCGACCTCGACCAGCGTGCCTTCGCCGGGAGTTGACGTGATGGTGAAGCGGGCACGGTTCGCCTCGACCATCGCTTTGGTCAGCGGCAACCCGAGGCCGGTGCCGTCGCCGCGTCCGCGCTTCAGCGCATTGATCTGCTTGAACGGCTTCAGCGCCTGTTCGATCTCGGCCTGGGTCATGCCGATGCCGGTGTCGCGCACGCGCATGACGACGTCGCCGGAGGCCTCGTAGGCGGTCGACACGATCACCTGACCGCCCGCCTGTGTGTAGCGGATGGCATTGGATAGGATGTTGAGGGCGATCTGGCGCACGCTTCTCAAGTCCGCCACCACTTCCGGCAGCCGCGAGGCGAAGCTGGAACGGATGATGACGCGCTCGCGGTTGGCCTGCGGCTGCATCATCGCCACTGTCTCGGCCAGCGTGTCGTTGAGCGATACAGCCTCATAGGCCATTTCCTGCTGGCCGGCCTCGATCTTGGAGATGTCGAGCAGGTCGTTGACGAGGTCGAGCACGTGATTGCCCGACCGGTTTATGTCGCGCAGATAGTCGCGGTAGCGGTCATTGGCGACGGGGCCGAACTTCTCGTCCACCATCAGTTCGGAAAAGCCGATGATGGCGTTGAGCGGCGTGCGGATCTCATGGCTGATGCGGGCGAGGAAATCCGTCTTTTGCGAGGAGGCGCGCTCGGCCACGGCGCGCGCCTGGGTGAGGTCTTCCTCGGCGCGCTTCCACTGTGTGATGTCGCGCACGACGGCGCAGAAGCCGCTGTCGTTGGGCAGCCTGCCGATGGTCATGAACAGCGGAATGAAGCGTCCCTGCGCCTCGCGGCCGATGACCTCGCGGCCGTCATTGAGCAGGCTCGCCACGCCCGGCTCGGACAGGCCGGCGAGATAGTCGCGTGCCGCGCGCTGGCTCTCGATGGCGAACAGCGAAGCGAAGGGCTTGCCGGCGATCTCATCGGTGTCGAAGCCGAACAGGGCTTCCGCGGGGCGGCTGATCGAACGGATATTGCCGTCGCGGCCGATCAGCACCACGCCGTCGGTGGCGGTGTCGATGATGGTGCGCATTTCGGCGATGCGCGACTTCAGCTCCGAAACATCCGGCTGCTGGCTCGGCTCGTCATTCGCCGCGCTGAAACTCGCCGCTGGCGACTCGTCCTCGCCCGTGCGGCGCACCACCAGCATCAGCGCCTTGCCGCCGCGCCACGGCACGGAGCGCAACAACGCATCGATCGGGAATTCCTGACCCTGGCGGGTCGTGAGCTTCAGCGAACGGTCGCTTTCGTCGGCCTCGCCGTCGTTGGCGTAATGCTCGGCGAACAATGCGCCAAGCCCGCCGGCATCGGTAAGGTCCTCAAGCGCGTCATAGCCGGTGAGCTCGAGGAAGGCGTCATTGGCGTAATGCAGCACATCGCCGGAATGGATGAGCAGCGGCACCGGCAGCCTGGCGACGATGGACGTGTCGGGCGCCCTCGCTTCCTCTCCGGTGGAGAAGGCCGACGGCACGAAGCCTTCGAGCTTGAGCGGCGGCATCTCGAGGCGCGGCCGTTCCGGCGATACCGCTTTCGCTTCGACAGGCCTTTCGACCGCGGGCAGGGCGCTGTCGCTATCGGAAC
>NZ_RZSL01000650.1:0-3097 GCF_003997355.1 Mesorhizobium sp. M1E.F.Ca.ET.041.01.1.1
GGTCCGGGCTATGCCGAGGGAACCATCGACATCGACGCCTCACCGGCCGAAAACATCGCCAATCTGGCCAAGGCCAAGGGCGTCGCGGTGACCGATATCACCGCCTGCATCCTCGACCGGCCGCGTCATGCCAGCCTGATCGACGCCGTGCGCGCCACGGGCGCGGCGATCCGGCTGATCGGCGATGGCGATGTCGCCGGCGTCATCCACACCACCGATCCGGAAGAGACCGGCATCGACATCTATCTCGGCACCGGCGGCGCGCCGGAAGGGGTGCTTGCAGCGGCAGCGCTGCGCTGCACCGGCGGGCAGATGCCTTGCCGGCTGATCCTCGACACGCCGGAAAAGGTGGCGCGGGCCGCAAAGATGGGCATTTCGGATCCGAAGCGGGTCTATCGCGCCCAGGACATGGCGCGCGGCGACGTGCTGTTTGCGGCAACCGGCGTCACCGACGGCAATATGCTCGACGGCGTGAAGTTCGGCCGTACCTTCATCACCACCCATACCATCGTGCTGCGCTCGTCCTCACGCACCGTGCGCGAGATCAAGGCGCGCCATCAGGATCTGGACAAGTTTTGATTTCGCCTTGCTTGAATTCTTTCGACGCAATTGCGGACGGAAAGCCGTTCCACAGTTTCCTTTAGCCGCTCGCTTTCCCGGAATTGCTACGGCCGCCGCATATTGATATCTGCCAGAGGATGATGTGCAGGCGGCGCGCCGCATGACGGGCGAAAGACGGTTCTTCCTCGATGTCAGGCAGTCGGCGACCGGTGTCTCCTGGGGGCACCGGCTGACCGAGCGGCAGGACATGGTGGCTTTGGCCATCGCGCAAGGCCACGGCGTGCCCGACATCGTCGCCAGGGTGCTCGCGGGGCGGGGCGTGACGGCCGAGCAGACCGAGCGTTTCCTCGATCCGACCATCCGCGAGCTTTTGCCGAACCCTGCCTCGCTGACCGACATGGAGAAGGCGGCGGCGCGGCTGGCGGATGCGATCGTGGCCGGCGAGAAGGTGGCGATCTTCGGCGATTACGATGTCGACGGCGCAGCGTCGTCGGCGCTGCTGAAGCGCTTCCTCACGCATTTCTCGGTGCCGTCCGAAATCTACATTCCCGACCGCATCTTTGAAGGCTATGGCCCCAATCCGGAAGCCATGCGCGAGCTGATCTCGCGCGGCGCGAAGCTGATCGTCACCGTCGACTGCGGTACCAACAGCGCCGCCTCGATCGAGGCGGCAAAGCAAGCCGGCGCTGATGTGGTGGTGCTCGACCACCATCAGGTCGGCGGCGCGCTGCCGGCGGCGGACGCGGTGGTCAATCCGAACCGGGAGGACGACCTCTCGGGGCAGGGGCATCTCTGCGCGGCCGGTGTGGTCTTCCTATGCCTGGTGCAGACGGCGAAGTTGCTGCGCGAGAGGCTGCCGAACGCCGACCCTGTCGATCTGCTTTCCCTGCTCGACCTCGTCGCGCTGGCGACGGTCTGCGATGTGGTGCCGCTCACCGGGGTCAATCGCGCGTTCGTGGTCAAGGGGCTGCAGGTCGCGCGCCAGCAGAAGAATGAGGGATTGGCGGCGCTGGCGCGGGTCTCGCGCATCGGCGAGCCGATCAACACTTTCCATCTCGCCTATCTGATCGGGCCGCGCATCAATGCCGGCGGGCGCATCGGCGATGCCGCGCTCGGCAGCCGGCTGCTCGCCACCGACGATCCGGTGGAAGCCGCGAGCATTGCCGAGACGCTCGACCGGCTCAACCAGGAACGGCAGCAGATGGAGATGGAGATGCTGGCGCAGGCGCGCGCCGAGGCCGATGCCGAACTCGCCGGCGGCAACGGCCCGGCCATCGTCGTCACCGCCAGCAACAGCTGGCATCCCGGCATCGTCGGGCTGCTTGCCTCCCGCCTCAAGGAGCATGCGCGCCGTCCCGCCTTCGCTATTGCCTTCAATGCCAATGGCATCGGCACAGGCTCGGGACGCTCGGTATCCGGTTTCGATCTCGGCCGGCTGGTGCGCGAGGCGGCCGATGCCGGGCTGATCGTCAAGGGTGGCGGCCACGGCATGGCGGCCGGCATCACCGTCGAGCGCGCCAAGCTCGGCGCGCTCAGAGCCTTCTTCGAGGAGCGCGCGGCGGCGGACGTGTTCCGGCTGCAGAGCGAGGAAAGCCTGGCGATCGACGGAGCCTTAGCCGCCGAGGGCGCGACGCTTTCGCTTCTCGATGCGCTGGAAAAAGCCGGCCCGTTCGGTGCCGGGCATATCGCGCCGGTATTCGTGCTGCCGCGTCACAGGCTTGCCGATGCGCGGCCGATCGGCACCAATCACATCCGCGCCGACCTGCAGTCGCAAAGCGGCGGCAACATCCAGGCGATCGCATTCCGCGCCGTCGACACCGCGCTCGGCGAATTTCTGTTCAAGAACAGAGGCAAGACCGTGCATGTCGCCGGTTCGCTCTCGGCGAACCATTGGAACGGCAATCGCACGGTGCAATTCCGCATCATGGATGCGGCGCTCGCATAAGGCGGGGAAAAATCAGGCCAGGACCGTCTGCAGCCGCGTCAATTCGCTGATCTGAGACATCGTCGCCTGATAGCCGAGGCGGATCGCCTCGTCGGCGCGGTGGAACTCGGTCAGGCCGATATGGCTGAGCTTCGGCTGCAGCGACATGTCGGGCGGATCGCCGGCAAGCCTGGCGCGCGAAATCCGGTCCTGGATGATGTTGAAGGCTTCGACCATGACGCCGGTGACGCCGAGCCGGGTCTGGTGTGGATGATGCTGAGGATTGGCCTGACCGGGGCTCGGCGCGTCCTTCTCGACGACCAGTTCGCCGGCGCTGTGCTTGATCACCGCGGCGCGGCCGAACAGGTCGTAATGCAGGTTGACGGCGACGACGAGCGGCTGCTCGTAGGCGCGGCAGACCGAGACCGGCACCGGGTTGACCAGGGCGCCGTCGACCAGCACGCGGCCATTGCAGTTCACGGGTTCGAAGACGCCGGGCAGCGCGTAGGACGCGCGCATGGCGGTGATCAGCGAGCCGTTCGACAGCCAGATCTCATGACCGGTGCGGACTTCCGAGGCGACGGCGACGAACGGCTTCATCAAATCCTCGAA
>NZ_RZSL01000651.1:0-3092 GCF_003997355.1 Mesorhizobium sp. M1E.F.Ca.ET.041.01.1.1
GCGCTATTCGGGCTGCTGGTGACGCTGGCTTTCGCGCTCCTGCCGCTCGGGCGAGCGCGCGACGTGCCGGCGACAGCGCTGTTTCGCGAGATGGGCTTTGAAAGTCGCGGCCTGCCACGTCTGCCTTATGCGGGCGCCGCACTCGCGATCGTGCTCGCGCTGGCGGCTTTGGCCATCCTTTCGGCCGACGACCGCCGCATCGCCTCGATCTTCGTCGGCGCCACGGCCTTCGCTTTCCTGGTGCTGCGGCTGGTGGCGGCGCTGGTGCAATGGGCGGCCAGCCGAAGCCCGCGCGTGCGGTTCGTGTCGCTTCGGCTCGCGCTGGGCAACATCCACCGTCCCGGCGCGCTGACGCCGTCGGTCGTGCTGTCGCTCGGGCTCGGCCTGACGCTGCTGGTGACGCTGGCGCTGATCGACGGGAATCTCAGACGGCAGATCTCAGGAAGCCTGCCGGAGCGGGCGCCCAACTTCTTCTTCGTCGACATCCAGAGCGGCGATGTCGATGCCTTCGCCGCCCTGGTCGGAAAGGAGGCGCCGCATGGGGCGCTGGTCAAGGTTCCGATGCTGCGCGGCCGGATCATGGCGCTCAACGGCATCGACGTCGACAAGGTGACGATCCCGGCGGAAGGCGCCTGGGTGCTGCGCGGCGACCGAGGGCTGACCTATGACGCCAAGCAGCCGGAAAACGCCACGCTGACTGAAGGCGCGTGGTGGCCGCAGAACTATTCCGGCGAGCCGCTGGTGTCGTTCTCCGCGGAGGAAGGCAAGGCGATCGGGCTGAAGCTCGGCGACACGGTCACCGTCAATGTGCTCGGCCGCAACGTGACGGCGAAGATCGCCAGTTTCCGCCAGGTCGAGTGGGAAACCATGGGCATCAATTTCGTCATGATGTTCTCGCCCAACACGTTCGCCGGCGCGCCGCATGGCTGGCTGGCGACGCTGACCGACAAAGGTGCCACCACGGCCGACGATGCCCGGCTGCTCAACGCGGTCACCCGCGCCTTTCCGGCGGTGACGACGGTCCGGGTCAAGGACGCGCTCGACATCGTCAACCGGCTGGTCGCGCAGTTGGGCACGGCGATCCGCGCCGCCGCCGGCGTGGCGCTGATCGCCTCGGTGCTGGTGCTCTCCGGCGCTTTGGCCGCCGGCAACCGGGCGCGCATCCACGACGCCGTGGTGCTGAAGACGCTCGGCGCAACGCGGAAAACGCTGATCGCCGCCTTCTCGCTGGAATATATGCTGATCGGCCTTGCGACGGCGCTGTTCGCGCTGGCCGCCGGCGGCGTCGCGGCATGGTTCGTCGTCGCGCATATCATGACGCTGCCGTCGCACTTCATGCCGCAAGTGGCGGTGGCGACGATCCTCGTCTCGCTGGCGGTCACCGTCGGCATCGGCCTCGCCGGCACCTGGCGGGTGCTCGGCCACAAGGCGGCGCCGGTGCTGCGCAACCTCTGATACCGCGCTCTGAAGATCGATCCTCGCGTTAAATCTTCGTAACAATGCCGCGCGGAAGGGCCGGAAACCGGCCTTTTGCCTTCTCACGCGGCGTTGCACGCGGTTACCGTCTTGTTCTTGACGTCAAGAACCATCATATTTTGCGCAGGCATGCTGGAGCCCTGCCAGCGGCGCCTGGTCCAAAGGGGTCATTTCCAAAGTGGTCATCCCGGGGGACCTGTCACCGGACGGGGCAGAAGCAACAGAGGATTTCCAATGGCTGATCCCATTCGCAACTACCAGACGTCCGCCGCCCCCGGCGCGCGCGTCGATATCGATCAGGGCCTCAGGGCCTATATGATCAAAGTTTACAACCTGATGGGGCTTGGCCTGCTCATCACCGGCCTTGCCGCGGTCGGCACGATCATGTTGGCCACCACCAACGATCCGGCTTCGGCCGTCGCTACGCTGCGCGGCGGTGAGATGCTCACCTCCTTCGGCTACGCGATCTTCGCATCGCCCCTCAAGTGGGCGGTGATATTCGCACCCCTGGCCGTCGTGTTCTTCCTTGGGGCTCGGTTGCAGTCGATGAGCGTTTCAGCGGCGCAGACGACTTTTTGGATATTCGCCGGCCTGATTGGCTTGTCGCTGTCGTCGATCTTCCTTGTCTACACGACCGCCAGTATTTCGCAGACGTTCTTCGCCACGGCCGCGGCCTTCGGCGGTCTGTCGCTCTATGGCTACACGACCAGGCGTGATCTTTCCGGCTTCGGCTCGTTCCTGCTGATGGGTCTGATTGGCGTGATCGTTGCCTCGGTGATCAATCTCTTCCTGCAGTCGTCGGCGCTCACCTTCGCCGTCTCTGCGATCGGTGTGCTGGTGTTCGCAGGCCTTACCGCCTACGACACGCAGAACATCAAGGAGATGTATTACGACGGCGACGCTGCAGATGTCGCCGGCCGCAAGGCGACGATGGGCGCGTTGAAGCTCTATCTCGACTTCATCAACCTGTTCACGTTCCTGCTGCAATTCATGGGCGACCGCCGCTAAAAGCTGGACCATAGACTTCGGAAAGGGCGGCCCAACGGCCGCCCTTTCCTTTTGTGCGTTCCTCTGCTGTTATCGAGGCAGGAAAGTGATTTGCACAAATTATGAGCAGTATTTCAATCAGAGCCGCGACCGTGGCAGACCTCGACCGAATCACCGAAATCTATGCCGACGCGGTCTCTCACGGCACGGCGAGCTACGAACTGGAGCCGCCCAGCCGGGCCGAAATGGGCAATCGATTCGACAGCTTAGCGGCGGGCCGCTTTCCCTATCTTGCGGCGGAGAAGGATGGCTCGGTGCTCGGCTATGCCTATGCCGGACCGTTCCGGCCGCGGCCCGCCTATCGCTTCGTCGTCGAGGACTCGGTCTATGTCGCGCCCAAGGCCAAGGGGCAGGGTGTCGGCTTCCTGCTGATGCAGGCGCTGATCGAGGCGGCTCGCCTGGCCGGCTTTCGCCAGATCGTCGCGGTGATCGGCGACGGCCATGCCGACAGCGCTTCCGTGCGGCTGCATGAGAAGCTTGGCTTCCGTCATTCCGGGCGCCTGGAAGGGTCGGGCTACAAGCACGGGCGCTGGCTGGACACGGTCTTCATGCAACTGCCGCTCAATGGC